>JAIRVN010000147.1 GCA_031253875.1 Deltaproteobacteria bacterium
TGCTTGATGACGTGCAGGCTCTTTTTGCGAGAGTGGATGTGATCCTCAAGGTGAAAGAACCCCTCTACAATGAAAAGGCACAAAAGCACGAGGCGGAAATGCTGCGCGAGGGGCAATACCTTATCGCCTTCCTGCATCCTGCCGCCCCGGCAAACCGCGAAATGATGAAAAAACTCGCGGCCAGCGGCTGCACAAGCCTGACTCTGGACGGCATTCCGCGTATTTCCCGGGCACAGAGCATGGATGCCCTCACCTCCATGAGCACTGTCGCCGGGTACAAGTCTGTTTTGATGGCCGCGGATTGCCTGGGCAAGTTTCTGCCCATGACCGGCACGGCCGTGGGCGTTATCAAGCCGGCCAACGTTGTGGTTATCGGCGTGGGGGTTGCGGGTTTGCAGGCTGTCGCCACTGCGAAACGCCTTGGCGCTGTGGTCACGGCTGTCGATATCCGGCCGGATGCGGCTGAACAGGCTCGTTCCCTTGGGGCGAAAAGCTTTGATGTCGGCGTACCGGCGGAAATCGCGCTGGGGGAGGGCGGTTATGCCAGGCGCCTGCCCGACGAATGGTTGGCAAGGGAACGGGAAAACATACAGGGATTGGTTCAAGACGCGGATATTCTGATTCTTGCCGCGCTTATTCCCGGTAAACTCGCGCCCCTCCTGGTTACCGGAGAAATGGTGCAATCCATGGCGCCCGGGTCCGTTATTGTTGACATTGCCATCGATCAAGGCGGCAATTGCGCGCTGACCGAGGCGGGCGAGACAGTCGTCAAGCACGACGTGACCATCAACGGCATCAAGAATATGCCCGGCATGCTGCCCACCAGCTCCACCTGGATGTTTGCCGGCAATATTTACAATATGCTCGCTTTCCTCGCCCAGGACGGGAAGATTGTCTTGAACAGGGAAGACCCCATTATCGCATCCACCTTGACGACAATTGACAAAAAAATCGTGCACGCCGGGGCTCTTGAGTCCGGCATGGAGGCATAGTGAGCCCCTTTATACTCATCTGCGTGTTCGTTGTCGCCTTTCTGCTCGGCTACAGAATCATCAGCAATGTGCCGAGTCTGTTGCACACGCCGCTTATGTCCGGGATGAATGCCCTTTCGGGCGTCATAGTCCTGGGCGCGCTTACCGCGACCACCCTTGCCGGCTCGCCTTTGAGCGTTTTGCTGGGCGCTGTCGGCGTTGCTCTCGCCATTACGAACGTGTTCGGCGGTTTTGACGTGACCCACAAGATGTTGCGCATGATTGAAGGAAAAAATCGGCAAAAGCGCGCCCGACCGGAGCTGCTCGATGCCTGACCGGAGATAGGGAAACGATCTGCGTATGGACGCCACAGCATACAACAGCATCGCAGGCATCTTGACCCTGGCCGTTCTGTACGGTCTACATCTGATGAGCAGCGTGAAGACAGCCGTGCGCGGCAACCTTGTCTGCGCGCTGGCGATGTCCGCGGGCATCATGATGACCATGTATAAGGATCACGCCTTTGCTTCCCCGGTTCTCTGTACGGCTATCGCGGTGGGCATGGTTTTCGGTCTGTTCCTGTCGAATACGGTGAAAATGATCCAAATGCCCCAGTTGGTGGCTTTTCTCCACGGCCTAGGGGGGGGGACCGCCGCCTTTGTCGGCCTTGTCATTTTGCTGGACATCGGCGTGGCAAACGCTTTTGAGCGCGTCAGCGCCTGCCTCGCCCTGGCTGCGGGCATGATCACCATTGCGGGTTCCTTTGTCGCAGCCGGCAAACTGCATCAGCTCCTGCCCCAAAAACCCCTCATCCTGCCGGGGCATGGCATTCTTGCGAACGCCATCCTCGCGGTCATGGGCGCGGCATTCGTCATGCATGCCTTTGCGCTGGACACGCTGGCCCTGTTTGCCGTTTTTCTGCTCTTCACCGCCGGTCTTGCGTTCGGGATTGTCTTCACCATGCGCGTGGGCGGAGCGGATATGCCCATTACCATTTCCCTGCTGAACTCATTGGGAGGAACGTCGAGCGCCATTGCGGGCTTTGCGGTCGGAGATCCGCTGCTAATTGCTATCGGCGGCATTATCGGCTCCTCCGGCTTCATGTTGACCCGTATCATGTGCCGGGCTATGAACAGAAAGCTGGTCTCCATTCTGCTCGGCGAGTCTTCTGTGGCGCTCGGCGCGCAAGATCCGGCCGCGTCTGTGTCTTCCGCCCCCATTGCGCCGAAACCTGCGGATGGAGAGAATAAGGCCGCTTCCTGGCTGACTTGCGCCGGGAAGGTGATCATTGTGCCCGGTTACGGCATGGCGCTTGCGCAAGCGCAGCACCGGATCAAGCAGCTTGCCGATATGCTGAAAGGGCGCGGCGCGAGCGTGAGTTACGCCATTCACCCCGTTGCGGGGCGCATGCCGGGGCACATGAACGTGCTTTTGGCAGAGGCGAGTGTGGAGTATGAGCAACTGCTGGAAATGGACGCGGCAAACCCGCTGTTCGCGGAGGCCGATCTCGTGCTGGTAGTGGGCGCGAACGACGTGGTCAACCCAGCGGCCATGGAGGCAAAGGATACGCCGATCTACGGCATGCCGATTCTGCGCGTGGACGAGGCGAAGCGGGTCATCATCTGCAATTATGACGACAAGCCCGGCTATGCGGGCGTGGAAAACAGCCTGTACAGACGCGACGGCGTTATCCTGATCCAGGGGGATGCCGCAAGCGTCTTGGAACGGCTGATAGCCATGCTTTGATCGCCGCCGGTCTGCTGTGGGTTACCCATGTGCATTTTTTGAGGAGAAAAAGCCATGTCAACGAAGAGTGCGGAATACCTTATCGAGGCTGACGTAAAAAACGTATGGCATCATCTGATGCTGCACCAGGGAAAAGCGCCGATGATCATCGTGGAAGGCAAGGGGTTGCGCCTGAAGGACATTCACGGCAAAGAATATCTTGACGCAACCTCGGGCGGCGTGTGGTGCGTCAACGTCGGCTACGGACGGGCGGAAATAGCGGAGGCCGTCTGCGCGCAAATGAAAAAAATGGTCTACTACGCGGCCAGTGGGGGCAATCTTCCGACGATCGAGTTTTCCGAAAAACTGCTGAGTCATATGCCGGGCCTTTCCCGCGTGTATCTTTCCAGCAGCGGTTCGGAGGCCAACGAAAAAGCCTACAAGATGGTGCGTCTTCTGGCCTACAATGGCGCAAAGAAGGAAAAAAAGAAGATCTTGTATCGCTACCGCGACTATCACGGAACCACCATCGGCGCGTTGAGTTCCTGCGGCCAGCCGGAGCGCAGGGAGTGTTTCGGGCCTTTTGTCGAGGGTTTTGCGGAAGTTCCCCATGCCTGCTGTTACCGTTGCGCGTTCGGGCAAAACTATCCCGGCTGCGCGCTTGAATGCGTCAAAGCCGTTGAGGATGTGATTCGTCAGGAAGGGCCGGATACTGTCGGCGCGATAATTTTTGAGCCCATCACCGCAGGCGGCGGGATCATTCCGCCCGTTGCGGAGTATTACGAGGAAGTATCCGCCATCTGCAAAAAATACGGCGTGCTCGTGATCATGGACGAGGTTGTCTGCGGCATGGGACGTACCGGGGCCATGTTCGGCTATCAGCATTACGGGATTGCGCCGGATATGGTCACCTTGGCCAAAGGGGTGGCCAGCGCGTACATGCCGATTTCCTGCACGGTGACCACGGAAAATGTTTTTTCCGGCTTGCAGGCGAGCGGCGACAAGCTTGGCTATTTCCGCGACATCAGCACCTTTGGCGGTTGCGCTGCCGGCCCTGCGGCAGCCCTGGAAAACATGCGCATCATCGAACGGGAAAAGCTGCTCGCCAATGTGACGGCCATGGGCGCATACCTCATGGAAGGCCTGAAAGAGACCCTAAGCCATCCCAATGTGGGTGATGTGCGCGGCAAGGGGCTGCTGGCGGGAATAGAGTTCGTTGTGGATAAAACATCCAAAAACCCCCTGCCGGAAGAAAAAGTCATCGCGCTCTGCGGCGAAATGGCGGCCAACGGCGTACTTGTCGGGCGTACGAATCGCTGCTTCCCGGAACATAACAACATTATCAACTTGGCGCCCGCATATATTGTTACCAGGGCGGATATCGACATCATTCTCAAGACTCTGCGCGAAGCGCTCATTTCGGTACTGGGCCATGCCGGCAAATAGTTTTCTTGTTTCCCTTGCCGGAACGCAATGGTTCGTATAGCTGTGTAAAAACAGGAAATGGATATGCCCGAACAGCAGGCAAAGATATGTGTGCACAAGCTGACCAAGCGTTTTGGAGAGCTTACGGTTCTGGACGAGATCAGCTTTGAGATCCGGGCCGGAGAACTGGTAGCCATAGTCGGCCCGACCGGCTGCGGAAAGACGACCTTTTTGAACACGTTGTCGAAGCTCATGCCGGCCACGGCAGGGCAAATTTTGATTGATGGCGAGGAAGCCGATCCCAAAAAACATAATATCTCCTATGTATTTCAGGAGCCGACCTGTCTTCCCTGGCGCACCGTGCGCGACAACGTCGCCTACGGCATGGAGGTGAAACGCGTTCCGTACAGGGAACGGATGGAACGCACGGACAAGATTATGGAGCTTGTCGGCTTGTCGAGTTGCGCCGGCCTTTACCCCAATCAGGTTTCCGCCAGCATGATCCAGCGCATCGCCGTTTCGCGCGCTTTTGCCGTGGAGCCGGATTTGCTGCTTATGGACGAACCTTACGGGCAATTGGACGTCAAGCTGCGCTACTACCTGGAGGACGAGCTGATGCACCTGTGGGAAAAGCTTCAGAGCACCGTTCTTTTCGTCACCCATAATATCGAAGAGGCCGTGTATGTTGCGCAACGCATTCTCGTGCTCAGCGCCAAACCGACAAAGGTCAAGGCCGAAATCCCCGTGAATCTGCCAAGGCCGCGGAGTTTTTTGGATCCGGCGTTTATGGAGATCCGTCGAGAGGTCACTGAGCTCATTCGTTGGTGGTAGGAGGTAAGGATTTTGCAGGCATATAAAGAAGTCGTCGTAAAAACGCCGCTGCCCTTGCGCATTCTGCCCTACCTCAGCGTTGCGGTCTTCCTGCTGATTTGGGAGTTGGCGGTCAGAACCGGAATGATCCCGTCCGTGCTTCTGGCGCCGCCAAGCCAGGTCTTTTCGCTCTTCATCGATAAATTGACGCAGCCCAATCCGGATGGCGCGGTTTTGGCCGTGCACGCCTGGACGAGCCTGCAGGAGGCGCTTATCGGTTATGGATTGTCTTTGCTGGTGGGCATTCCGCTTGGGCTGGCCATGGGCTGGTTCAGGGTGGTGGAGGGCCTTGCGCGCCCTATATTCGAGCTTATCCGCCCCATTCCGCCTATCGCCTGGATACCGCTCACCGTGTTCTGGTTCGGCATCGGCCTGGCCGGAAAGGTCTTTATCATCTGGATAGCCGGGATTGTGCCCTGCGTCATCAATTCCTACGTTGGCGTGCGCATGACGCAGCCGACGCTTATTCAGATGGCCAGGACGTATGGCGCGAACGATTGGCAGATTTTCTGCGGCCTCTGCGTTCCATCCGCGCTGCCGATGGTCTTTGGCGCGTTGCAGATAGCCCTGGCCTACTGCTGGACAAATCTCGTCGGCGCGGAATTGCTGGCCGCCAATACAGGACTCGGCTACCTCATCACTATGGGGGGACGTCTGGCCAGGCCGGACATCGTGGTGCTGGGCATGGTGTCCGTGGGTGTTTCCGGGGCTGTTTTGGGCTTTATCATCGATTGCATTGAAAAGAGGCTCTTGGCCGGGATCAGGAGATAAGCGTGAGCAGAGCCATCGCTAATGAAACAGTGGGAATTTCCGGCGGACGCGAGGGTTTTTCCTTCTATCGCTGTATAACCAACACATGGTTTCTGTACTGTGTTTCCTTGAGCGTGTTCTTCCTCGTCTGGGACCGGGTGGCCGCGTGGCGGATTTTCGGCGACTCTCTGGCGCAGCCGCTGGTCGTGCTGGACAAGCTGTATGAACTGACGCAGATACGCTTCGCGGGCACCAATCTGGGCGGACATATCTGGGCCAGCACGAGACGGGTGCTGATCGGCTTTTCTCTGGCCAGCGCGATTGCCGTGCCTTTGGGGCTGTGCATGGCGCTGAACCGCTATACGAACGCCGTGGTCAAGCCGGTCTTTGACCTGTTCAAACCCATGCCGCCCATCGCCTGGGTGTCCATATCCATCCTTTGGTTCGGCGTCGGCGAATTTTCCAAAATCTTCATCATCGCCATCGGCACCTTTGTGCCTTGCCTGCTGAATTCCTATAACGGCGTGCGCCTTGTCGAGCCGGAACTGTACGACGTAATTCGTGTACTGGGCGGCAAACGCAAGGATGAAATCATTGAGGTCTGCTTCCCGGCTTCCTTTCCCGCCATTTTTGCCGGCTTGCAGATATCCTTGAGCGTCGCCTGGACCTGCCTGCTCGCCGCTGAACTTATGAATGCCCGCGACGGCATGGGTTTTCTCATAAAGCGCGGCATGGATACATACCAGCCCGCGCTGGTGCTGGGCGGCATGATTCTCATCGCCCTGATGGCCTGGCTCAGTTCACTCGCAATTACCCTGATTGAACGCCGGCTTTGCCCTTGGAAGACCGGCATAGAAAATCTGTAAAACAGCAAGGACACGCCGGAAATGACGCCATCCAGCCTGTTGCCCCGCCTGAAAATTCATTGCGAGGCCATAGACAAGACCTTCATTCAAAAGGGACACGTTGAGGTGCCTGTCATCAAGGATATCAATCTGGATGTGGCGGAGAACGAATTTTTGGTCGTGCTGGGGCCGGGCCAGTGCGGCAAATCGACTCTTCTGCGCATCATTGCCGGGCTGGAGACGCCGGATGCCGGCTATGTCCTGCTGGACGGCCAGCCTGTTACCGGTCCGGGGCCGGACAGAGGGCTGGTTTTTCAGGGCTACATGCTCTTTGCCTGGAGAACGGTTCTCGGGAATGTGGAAATGGGCCTCAAGCTGCGCAACGTGCCCAGGCGCGAGCGTCATGCCGTCGCCCGGCGCTATATCAAACTGGTGGGGCTGGAAGGTTTTGAAAAGTACTACCCGCATCAGCTTTCCGGAGGCATGAAGCAGCGGACGGGCATCGCCCGCGCCTACGCCAACAGCCCCGATGTCATGTTGCTTGATGAGCCTTTCGGACAGTTGGACGCGCAAACACGCATGTTCATGCAGCACGAAACGATTCGCATCTGGGAACAGGAAAAGCGCACAGTTGTGTTTGTCACCAACAATATTGACGAGGCGCTGTTTCTGGCGGATCGGGTTATTCTCATGGAAGGCAAGCTGCCGGGGCGCATCAAGAAGGAATACGTTGTGGATCTGCCGCGGCCCAGGGATCATGGGCATCCGGACTTGCTGCGTTTACGGGAGGCAATTTCGGAGGAAATAGCTCTCGTGCTTTAGGGGCAGCCCATTAACGGACAAGATGCGATTTTTTGCGACAAAAGAGACAAACAGGGGGAAAGAGGCATGGACGCCTCGCTGCTTGCGTCATGCGCGCTTCTAGGAACCCTTGCCGCGGGGATGGGCTGGTGGTTCGTGAAAAAACGCCTGCCGGCCATGGTCATGCCCTTTGCCCTCTTGTCTGAAGAGATGCAGGAACGCGTCGCGCGCCAAAAATTTTGCTGGCGGGCGGCGGCATTGGCCGTGTTCGTCACGGCGGCGGCAGCATTGTTCAGCGGCCTGCCCAGGGGAGTGACTCTCGTGTCCGTATGTATGGGCTTTTTTTGCCAGTACAAGGTTTTTTGCTTGCGGCGGCGCTATCCCATGAGTGCCGCTCCAGGCGTGGGTTCCGGAGGGTGAACAGGCTTTTTGGGCTTTCAATGTCGGTTTTGTCCGGCCGTAATCAACCAGCGGAGGAGTACGATGAAAGGATTGAAGAGAGTGTTTTGGCTCGTGGCGGCATGCGCGATGCTGGCATGCTTTGTTGGCTCGGCTTTTGCCGCGGCCCCGGTAAAAATGAAAACCGCCTGGATGGACGAGCATGAGACCTTCCTGCCTTGGTATGCCAAGGAAAAAGGCTGGGACAAGGAGGAAGGACTTGATCTTCAGATCGGCTACTTTGATTCCGGCATGGCCATCCTTACGGCCCTGCCCGCCGGGGAATGGGTGATCGCCGGCGTCGGAGGCGTGCCCGCGATGATGGGCAACCTGCGCTACGATACCTACACGGTGCTTATCGGGAACGACGAATCCCTGACCAATGCCGTGATGGTGCGTCCGGACAGCCCGATACTGAAAACAAAGGGCTATAACAAGAACGCTCCGGAGGTCTATGGGGATCCCAAAGACGTCAAGGGGAAAACCATACTTTGCACGACCGTTTCTTCCGCCCATTTCGCGCTGAGCCACTGGCTCAGAGTGCTCGGCCTGAAAGATTCCGATGTCGTCATCCAGAACATGGATCAGGCCCAGGCCCTGGCGGCATTCTCCACCGGCATCGGCGACGCCGTGGTTCTGTGGGCGCCGCATATGTATGCCGGCGAGGACAAAGGCTGGAAGGTCGCGGGCACTCCCCAAACCTGCAACCAGGGCTTGCCTATCGACATTATCGCGGATAAGAAATTCGCCGATGCGAACCCGGAACTGGTCGCCAAATTTCTGCGCGTTTACCTGCGCGCCGTCAATATGTTGCAAAAGGAACCTTTGGAGAAGCTGATTCCCGAGTACCGCCGCTTTTTCCTGGAATGGGCGGGCAAGCAGTATTCCGCCGCACTGGCGCTGAAGGATCTGCAAACGCATCCCGTGTTCAATTATGAGGAACAGATTGCCCTGTTTGATGCGTCCAAGGGTCCCAGCAAGGCACAGAAATGGCATACGGAAATTGCCCGTTTCTTTACCGAAAACGGTCGCATCACCAAGGATGATCTGAAGAAGGTTGAAAGCGCGGCCTATTGCACAGATAAGTTTCTCAAGCAGGTGAAGCTGCCTATTCCCGCCTACAAGTAATTCCCGGTTCCAAATGACAAGCTCCCGCCTCGGATGTGAGACGGGAGCTTTTATTTTCAAAAATGCTTCTTATTGACTTTTTATTATTGGTACACATTTTGTATCTTCAACATATTTTTTGTAATCTGCCTGCTTTTTTGCTAATCTTTCTTTCTCGTGTTCTCCAATCGCACATAATATATTTGCATATTCATAGTATATAATTGATGAACCACTGAGTTTTAATGCAATATATATAAAACGTAATGCTTTTTGCAAGTCATTTGTAACACGAGAGAATACAGCACGAAAGTAGTAAATCATTGGTTCTTCATCAAAAATAAGTGAAGCGTAGCAACATAATAATTCAGCATCCATAATCTGCGACTTACTTAGATTGTTTGGCGACTCCAGCATAGAAAGAATTGTTGTTGTAAAATCTTTAACTGATACAATGTTATATTCATCTGAGTAATTTTTAATATCTATGTTTTTTATTTGAGCATAAAATTTCAAGATTTCAATTGACGGTTTTGTGTATATTTTTTGTTCATCTTCGAAACTTACTGCATTTCTCATAGTGTTACTACTTGTTTTTCTTGTCAATTTACGCTCATAATCTTCCCAAGTACGAAATGCATAATGATTTATCTGAATTTTGTCGTTGATAAATGGAGACGAGTAGCAATTTTGATGCAATGGAACGTGATCTGATGACACTGCATAGTGATTATTTAAGAATGTTGCTCCGTGAATTCCATATATTTCAACTTTTGACGGTTGTACTATTGATTTTACTGTGCTT
Source organism: Deltaproteobacteria bacterium (assembly GCA_031253875.1). Lineage (GTDB taxonomy): Bacteria > Desulfobacterota > Desulfovibrionia > Desulfovibrionales > Desulfovibrionaceae > WRKB01. The sequence continues at coordinate 9,738 of JAIRVN010000147.1, forward strand.
GATTCTGCTCCATCCGTCAAAATAAAATTGAAAATTTGGGAATTATTTTTTCTTTGCATTAGACCACTTGTGCCAAAATTAACCCAGTTCGCTACTACGCCACCATAATCTTCATATTCTGCAAGAAATATTTTTATATTACTTGTTTTTTTTGGAAAAATGAACTCATCACTGTCTATGAATGCTATCCATTTGAATTTTGTCCTATACTGTTCAATGCATCGAGTATAAAACTTTGCTTGTGTGAATGTTCCTGGAACTTCGTGTACAATAATTCTATCAAGAATAATAAATTTTTGTAGAACTTGTTTTATTGGCGCCTTGCTTCCATTGTCGTAAATAATAAGTGTATCAAAACCAATGCGCAAGTGATATTCAACCCACTCTTGAAGATAATATTCTTCATCTTTAGCAATGAGGCAGGCTGCACAATATTGCATAATAAATCCAATAGATATTATCGTTCTGTTGATGGAGAGGATCCTGATCAGTCCTAATTTGTAAATATTATAATGTCAACATAGGGTTCCGACGTAGTGCCGCCATCTTTCTGCCAGATGCCGCACAACTTTGCAGCCGATGGATGTAGGTGGCCGCGCCGGACTCTCATGATATATGGACCGGCAAACCTTGTGTTTTACTCGACATGGTGCCAATAATACGCAATCTTCAGCATGCCGTTTTCTAACTTTAATGTCGTTGGGGTACATGACTCCTTTTGTCGTTGAGGGTCGACCGCTAAGGGGTGTTGCGAGATGCTAT
>JAIRVN010000194.1 GCA_031253875.1 Deltaproteobacteria bacterium
TTTTGGTCGGCTATGTACATGGCTATGCACAGTTCCGCCAGAACGAGAACATTGACGGTCACAATCCGGATGAGCTGCGGCGGCGAAAAGTCCATGCTCACCTGCTGGGGGGCGCCCAGAGGGACTTCTATGTGTTCGGGCGGGTGTTCTTCGTCGGAAGAAGGAGGGGGGGCGCCGGACATGCTTTCTCACCTTGCACTATGTTTTTGGTTTTAGCTTGAACGTGATTTGTAACTATAACTCCTGCAGTTTATTTTTTCAATGCTGCCCCCTCAAAAAACGCGGAGTGCGGCCCGCAGGCCGCACTCCAAAGAAGCAGAAGGCAATGTTTTGTATCAGCGACGGGTAATGTCGGTCTTGGTGATGTTCATAAAACGCTCGGCTACGCCGGGCTTCTTGTAATAAATGCGCACTTCGTCGCCCGCGCCCCATTCTTGTTTCTGGTATCTGGCGAAGTCGGCGTCCGCCAGCTTGATGGTCGTCAGGCGCGACTGAGTCCCGTCAAGGCGACGGTAAAAGAGCTGGATGGTCTTTTTCGCTTCATCCACAATGGGGAAATCGTTAGCTTTTCTGATGACTTTTACGTTATGCAGCACCTCCTGACGGCGGTTCAGGCGTACTCCCCTGTTGATATCTTCAATAACTTCAATGGGGTAAGTTTCAAACTTCTTTTCTTTCGGGTTGTACATGGTAATGGTTTTTTTCGCGACATCCAGGTTCACGCACAGCCCGACGGCGGGTTCCGCGCCGCGTTCATCCCCCACGGGGGGCAAAACGTAGTCATGCGGCGTACCATCTGTCCAATAGTTTGCCGGTTTTTTGGGGTCCGTGTTGACGTCTATGATGATGGACACCTTGTCTTTGCCGGCGGCCACCACGGTGCCTTGCTCGACTTTGCCGTAGTCTCCGCAGCCCGCGAGCATGAAGCCCGCAAGGACAAGAAGCATGAGCAGTATTTTACGCGACATAAGCTATCTCCTTATATTCCCGCTAAGAGCGGGCCTTCTTCAAGCGAAGTTCGAGCGCCGCGCCCTGGACCATGCGAATCATGATGTAGACCGCCATAGAGGACACAAAGGCGAGCACGAGAGCCGCAGAACCTTTTTCCAGAACGTCTCTCGCCCAAGGCATATAGGGTACCGCGAGCCGCATGGCAATGGATATGAGGCAGCCGACAACGCAGAGGCTGAAAGCGATGCGGATGCCGTAGCCCTTGATATACTTTGTGGCCACCGCGCCTATCTGCGCGCCGATGGAGGCGCCGACGAGCATGATGACGGCGGCGACTAGTTCGGTGCGGCCTTTGTAGGTATAGGTGCCGGCCCCGTAGATGCCGGAAATCATGACTTCAAAGAGGTCGGTGCCGACCGCCACGTGGGTGGGACAGCCGACGAAATAGATGAGCGAGGGCATGCGGATAAGCCCGCCGCCGATGCCCAGGATGCCCGCGAGCCAGCCGGTCATGAAGCTCACGAACACAGGCAGCCAGAGGGAGCAGTAAATGCCGGAAGTCTTCAAATCCACCATCGGGGGGATCTTGATGGCGTGCAGCGTTTTTGACCAGGTCACCCCGGTGGACATCCCGTCGAGCTTTCCGCCGGCGGCGAGAGTGGCCTTGTCCTTCTTGATGCGCTTGGCCAGGTCGTAGTAAACCATCCAGGTGATGAAAGCCAGCAGGGCCACATAGATCCAGCGCACCGTCTCGGTGACGTTGCCGAGGCGCTCAAGCCACATGACCATCTGCGCGCCGAGCTCAAAGCCCAGGATCGTGCCCACGATCATGATGACGCCGAGTTTGTAGTCCACGTTGCCGAACTTGCCGTGGCGCAGGGTGGATACAAGGGATTTGCCCGCCATGTGGGCGATGTCGGTTCCGATGGCAAAGGCCATGGGGAAGCCGAGCAGGTTCAGGCCGGGAGTCACCATCCAGGCGCCGCCCATGCCGAAAAAGGCGCCGAGAACTCCTACGCCGAAGCCGAGAATGATCAGGCCGGGCCAAAAAATCGTCATGCCTGAGATGGGCATCAAAAGATATAAAGATTCCATATGGTTCCCTCCTTTAAGCCTGATTAATGTTCGGCCAGTTCGCGTTTCTTCAGGTCGAGGCCTATCGCACTCAGAGCGAAGTCGGCGGCAAAGCCGAGCGCGCATCCCACCAGAGGGATCATGACGCAGGTTAGGATGGTGAATTCCATATGGCTGTCATTATAAATGTTGCCCCACCACAGCATCAGGCCGCTCAGCTTCCGCGTGTCGGAAACCAGCGTGATGGGGGGAGCGCTGCCGCCGGCCGCTGCCGCCAGACTCGGCAACAGGGTAAGACAGGCGGCAAGAACTGTGAAAAACAGCCCTCTGACCTTTTTCATACTCATTCCTCCTAAAGTTATACCCCAACTCGCGCCCGATTGCGCGAAACATTACCGTGAATGTGCCGATTATACATGGAGGCACAGTATCACAACGAAAAAATAATGCAAGCGGCAGGGCGCGTGTATACACGACATTTTTCCCCATGGAGCGAAATGTGCGCCTCCCCCCAGGGAAAAACACGATGAGACCCCGGAAAAATCACCCCGCGCCAATGGCGCCGGGGCCTTTTGGAACTTTACAAAACGCCGCCTGATACGATTTAATGGCGTAAAGCGGAACAGGGTCGGGAGCCTGTGAAAGTTTGACGGACGGCACGTAGCTCTCGTTGCAGAGCGGAGGATATATGACTTGGGAAACATTGCTCAATCTGTTTCGCGGCACGAAAGACGCCGCGCGGCAGGCGCATACCACAACCGCAGTCAAGGCTTTTCGCAAGCGTTACGCCCGCTTTCGCAAGCTCCTGGACGCCAATGCCGCGCTGGGCGAGCTGATGGCCAATATGGAGCGCAAACTCAGCGGCAAGTCTTTGTTCGGCAGCGTGTACGTGCGGGGAGCGGTCAAAAGCGCCCTGGATCTCTCCCACCGCATGGTTATCAGTCTGCAAGGGATGCGCGCCGCGCGTTATAACGGTCTGAGCGACGCCTTCGAACGCATCGCGGCGGAACTTCGCGCCTTTCTCCCCCAGGAACGGGAATATATGGCGGGTGACGAACTGCTTCCCCTGACCCTGGACATCCGACAAACGCATGCGGGCATGGTCGATATGGTCGGCGGCAAATGCGCCAACCTTGGAGAAATGGCTTCCAGGGCAGGGTTGCCGGTGCCGCGCGGCTTTGCCGTCACCTTGCACGCGTTTCGCCTCTTTATGGCCCATGACGGTCTGAATACGCGGATAACGCAGTTGGCCGGCAATATGGATGCGGTCCTCGAAGAACGCGAAGAGCTTGCCCGAATCCTGGAAGAGATCCGCGCGCTGATCGAGGCCGCCCCCCTGCCCCCGACGCTTGCCGGGGCGCTTGAGGAGGCCCTGGCCCACAGCTTCGGCGCGGAAGATGTCCGGCTTGCCGTGCGCAGCAGCGCGTTGTCGGAAGACGGCGACAAGAGTTTTGCCGGGCAGTTTCTTTCCGAACTCGGCGTTGCGCGCGAAGACTTGCGCGAAAGCTACAAACGCGTCGTAGCCAGCCTGTTCACGCCTTCGGCCACCGTGTACCGCCTGCATCAGGGCATTCCGCTGGAAGACAGCGGCATGGCCGTGGCCTGCATTGAAATGGTGGACGCCGTGGCCAGCGGCGTGAGCTATTCGCACGATCCCGCGAATCTTTTGAATGAAAGCATGATTATCAGCTCTATCTGGGGGCTCGGGCGCTATCTGGTGGACGACATGGTGCAGCCGGATACCTGGGTTTTCACCCGTGAGCTGCCTCATACCCTGATCCGCCGCAAGACGGGCAGGAAGAACCGCAAACTCGCGCTCAATGCCGGGGGCTCGCCCGAGGAACAGCGGGTGCCGGAAAACCAGCAGAAAGCTCTATGCCTGAGCGAGGCCGAGGCGCTGGAGCATGCGGCCGAGGTCATGCGCCTGGAACGGCACTACGGAGGCTATCAGGATATCGAATGGGCCAAGGACAGGACAGGCCGCATTGTATACCTGCAGTCGCGCCCCCTGGGCATTCGCGCCGGAAGCGCCGCGCCCGGGACGCCCCTGATACGCGGCTACCCCCTGCTGCTGGAAGGCGGCGAAAGCGCCTATGCCGGAATCGGTTGCGGGCCGGTGGTCATGCCCCGCACGGACGAGGAACTGGCGGCCTTTCCCAAGGGCGGCGTGCTGGTGGTGGCGCATTCCAACGCGGCCTACGCCCAGATTCTGGACAGGGCCGAGGCGGTTGTCACCGAAACAGGCGGCGTTACCGGGCATATGGCCACGGTCTGCCGCGAATTCAAAGTCCCGACCGTGCTCAATGCGCCCGGCGCCATGCAACGCCTGAAGCCCGGCATGCAGATCACGGTCGACAGCTTTTCCTGCCGGGTCTATGAAGGTACGGTGGAAGAACTGCTGCCCATGCGCATGCGGATTGATTCCGTGCTGCTGCAGGATACGCCGGTGCATACGCAGTTGCGCGAAGCCGCGCGGCATATTCTGCCTCTCAATCTTATAGATCCGCAGGCAGCGGCCTTTGCGCCGGAGGGTTGCCGCACCCTGCACGACATCATGCGGTACGTGCACGAATGTTCCTATCACGAAATGTTCGCCATCAGCGACAGCGCTTCGGAGGCTGACGGCGGAGCGATCAAGTTCGATGCCCCCCTGCCGATTGATCTGTATATCATTGATTTGGACAGGGGCGCGGACCTGCCTCCCGGCGCGCGCAAGGCAACGCCTGAACAGATTCTCTCCGTGCCCTTCCGCGCCCTGCTCAGAGGCATGATGCGGTCGGACACCATGTTTCGCCAGCCGCGCCCTATCAACATAGGCGGCTTTTTGTCCGTCATGGGGCAGCAGATGGGCAATCCGCAGGGCGGCGACAGCCGCTTCGGCGACAAAAGCTACGCCATTATCTCCGACCGCTATCTCAACTTCAGCTCCCGCGTGGGCTACCATTACAGCGTACTCGACGCCTATTGCGGCAAAACCACGAGCAAAAATTACATTTCCTTCAAATTCCAGGGCGGCGCGGCAGGCGAAACACGGCGCGTACGCCGCTGCAAGTCCATCGCCCTCATTCTGGA
>JAIRVN010000162.1 GCA_031253875.1 Deltaproteobacteria bacterium
TGCCCGCCGGGCTGCCCACCGGAGTTGGACTCTTTGATGCCTCCGGTCATGGGGCTTTTGCAGCCGACGGAAATACGGTTCGCATTGGCGCATGTGGTTCCGCCCAGGAGGCCGGGAGCGAACACGAGTTTGTTGTGCGGCCCGAGCGGGCTGCACGTTGGCTCAACCTCAGCGGCCACGATGGTCGAGGTCAGGCCGCGGCCGCCAAGTCCTGCGTATTGCGTGGGCACACCCTCGAAACGGCATTCTTTGGTCGCCATGTTAACACGCAAAATTTTGAAATCCATAAAGCCTCCTTTTAAGATTCCGCAAATGCGGCGTTGAGTGGCGCTGCAGGCAAACAAGATCATAACAACAACGTTTGCAGGAATGTTTGAACTTGTATGTTTACGATACAGGTACCTCCAAACCATCTGTTTTGTCAACAAACAAAACTGAAATAGGAGTAAAAACAGACAATTATGCCGCATGCGACATATATCATGCGTTCGCGGCGGTTTGCATTGAGCGCATTGCAATTCGCGGCGGGCAAAGTTTGCTTGCAACAGGCTATGTCACGTCCAGGATATCGGCAGTCAGCAGAACAGGGGTGACTTGCGGCACATCGGCGAGAATCCGCGCGAGATCCGCGGCGATCATGGGAGTGCCGGCGCTTTGCGAAACGGAGCACGGCGGGCTTTGCCCGTCGCCGCAATGTGTTGCCGGCGTGTTATCGATCAGGCAGCGATTCTCAGGGGCGAAGCGGGCGTAGCGCAAAATTTGGGCGACCTCGACCACGAATCCACGCCGCAGGAAATGTCCGGCGAGCAGGGGAAGGACGAGGCTATACAGAGAGAGACAAATCGTGCCGGAGCAAGGCGTCGCTTCTCCACCGGGCGTATGGGTGATGCCGGAACGCAAGGCTCGCACCGCGCTGCCCTGTTTCATGGCCAGGCCCGCGATGCCGGGCAGGCCCGCTGCCAGGGCCAGGCGCGCGCGATCAGAAACAATGGTTTTTTCCTGATCGTCAACGGGCATGCCGTCCAGGATCAGGACGTCAACGGGCCGCAGTTGATCCTCGGTAAGTTCCAGTTCCTGTCTGAGCAGAAGGCGCAGAGGAATGCCCACAGTACAGGCGACTCGGACGCCGGATTGCAGGATAAGGCTCCAGGCGAGGTTCGCTTCGGGTATGTGCAGACGGATCATCGCGACCTGCCCATCAGCGTCAAAAAGCCGTCCAGAATGGACCAGGGATGCGGCGGACAGCCGGGAATATACAAATCCACAGGCAGCAGAGCCGATACGCCCTGATGGCATTCCCCGGAATCCCGAAAAATGCCGCCGGAAATGGCGCAGGCGCCCACGGCAATGACCAGGCGCGGATCCGGCACGGCGTCGAAGGTGTCCAACGTGGCCTGGCGCATGTTTTCGCTTACCGGTCCGGTCACGGCGATGCCGTCGGCATGGCGCGGCGCGGCCACGAAGTCGATTCCATAGCTGCCCAGGTCGAAAACAGGAGTAGTCAGCACGTTGCAGTCCGCTTCGCAGGCATTGCAGCCGGCTGCGCTCACCTGACGCAGGCGCAGGGAACGGCGGAACAGGGGAATGGCCTTGCCGGGCTGCTGGCCTGGATCTGTCGAGCTGATGATAAGCCCTTCGCGCGAGCGTGAAGCAACGCGATGATCACGGGAAAATACGATAGTTTTCTGCGGGCAGGTTCTTGCGCATGCGCCGCAAAATACGCAGCGTCCCATGTCCAGGGCAGGTCCTTGCGGCCTCAGCTCCAACGCCTTGACAGGGCACTGCGCAAGGCAGTCCGCGCAGCCCGGAGGGCATGGCGCGGCTGCAATGCGCGGGCGGCCCAAAAAACGCTCCGGCAGCTCCGGCGCCAGCGCCGGATACCTGCAGGTGCGATAGCCTTGGCGTACGCGTTCCCGGACAACATCAAACATAGCTCATGCCTCTGGAAAAACTTCTTTACAGATCGTGTCCGCAGTAGGACAGGTTGAAACTCTTGTTGCACAGGGGAAAATCGGAAATCTGCTGCCCGCGCAGCGCCAGCGCCAGACCGAACCAGTTGTGGAAGGAGGGATCCACGATTTTATAGGCGGCGAAGCGTCCCTCCGCGTCCGTCAGGGCCACGTGGCAGATTTCCCCGCGCCAGCCTTCGATGATGCCCACAGCCATTCTGTGTGGCGGCAGTGCAGGCGTGGACACAGCGCTTTTGCCTTCCGGCAGGGCGTTTAAGGCGCGCTGGATGAAGTCCGCAGATCTATCCAGCTCATGGCTGCGCACGCAAGCGCGGGCATAGACATCGCCGCTTTCGCACTTACTGAGGGGAATATCTCCCGGCGCTGCTCCCGCGACCGGGAACTGCACACGCGCATCGCGCGCCAAACCGCTCGCCCGCGCGGCCACGCCCACCAGTCCGCAGGCGCGGGCCGCGTTGGTAGAAATAGGGCCGCAGTCATCATAGCGGGCTCGTACGGTATTGGAATACAAGCACAGATCCACAGCCCCCCGCGCATCCCGGTGGGCTGCTGCAAGGCGTTTGCGCAGCTCCGCGATCAAGGCTTCGTCGACATCCAGTTTCGTGCCGCCGGGACAGAGCAACCCCCGGCCGAAACGTTTGCCGCACAGCAGGGCCGTCATGTTCAAAAAATCGCCACGAATTCGTCCGCAGTAGGAAAGGGTCGGCAAAAAGCCCACATCTCCGGCCAACGCGCCCAGATCGCCCGTATGGTTGGCAAGGCGTTCCAGTTCCAGGGCCACCCGGCGCAGCATCTGCCCGCGCGGCGCGGGCTCGGTGCGGGTCAGGGCTTCGAAAAGCGCGCAATGGGCAAAGCTATGGCCTATACTTGTATCTCCGGCGGCATTTTCCATAAGGTGCATCGTGCGCGCATCCGGTCCGCCCGTAAGCATGCGCTCGATGTCGCGGTGCTGGAAGCCCAGGCTGATCTCAAGGTGCAAGACCTCCTCGCCCAGACATTGGAAGCGGAAGTGCCCCGGTTCGATAACCCCCGCATGCACCGGTCCCACAGCCACTTCATGCACCTGCGGACCCTGTACGGCGAAATAGGAGGTCTGGCCCGGCAAAGGACGCGGGCGGACTTCGCCAAAGGCAGAACGGGCCGGGGCATGGAAGCGTATGGGCTTGAGCCAGGGATGGCCTTCCGGGGTGATGCCCCACTGCTCATGTACTTCCCGCTCAAACCAATGTAACTCGGCGCAGGTGGGGCTCATGGAAGGGTAACTGGTCAGCGGCCGAGAGTGCAGTACGCACAGGTTGCCGTCCTCCTCCGGGCAGAGAACGGCCACAAGTCCCACATCCTCCGGCCCATGCGGCAGCCCGAAGAAGGCGCCGACGCGAAAGCCTCTTGCAATGCAGGCCTGCACTTCGACCGCGAAGTTTTCCCCGCTCAGACAGGGTGCATCGCGCAGATCCACGCTTTCGCGATAGCTGAAATCCATCTCAGCCTCCCAGCGCCTTGGCGGCCGCGCGCAGGCCCTGCGTAATCCACGGCGGCACATACAGGCCCAACATAAGCACCAGGGCACACAGCACACACGGCGGGCCGGTGTTGAGCAGGGTTGCGCGATAGGTTTTTTTCAGACCGGACGGAGGCGACGCCTGCACCATACGCAAAACGGGCACGGACATGCCTACAAAAATAGCGGCCAGAAAGCCGAGATACAAAAAAGCAATCACGCCGCGCCCCTGCTGGAGCATGGCCAGGAGGATAGAAAATTCGCTCACAAACAGGCCGAAAGGCGGCGAACCTGTAATAGCCAGGAAACCGGCTGTCCAGAGAGCGGCGGTCAGGGGCATGGTCCGGCGCATGCCGCACACGTCATGGCTGGAGGTTGTGCGATAGTGCTGCAGGATATTCCCGGCCAGCAGAAAGAGCATGGCTTTGGCCAGCGAATGGTTCACCGTGTGCAGCATGGCCCCGAAGACGGCGTTGCCGCCAAGCCCTACGCCCAAGGCGAGAATGCCCATGTGTTCCACGCTGGAATAGGC
>JAIRVN010000193.1 GCA_031253875.1 Deltaproteobacteria bacterium
TACTTGCAGCAGGCATGTTTCGGCGGAAAAATCACAAGCCCGAGTTTTGGTTACGCGGCAACTCGCGCGCCAAAGCTCAATCTGCTGCGCATTGAGGAGTATCTTTCCGCCGCGCATCTGCGCCTGGCCAGGGTGTATATGGAGTGTCTGCCCTACGCTGAGGTGATCCGGCGTTATGACGGCCCGGATACCTTTTTTTACGTTGATCCGCCGTACTGGGCGTGTGAGGACTACTACGGCGCCGGCATCTTCGGCAGGGAGGACTTCGCGGTACTGGCCGGGCTGCTCGCCGACATCCAAGGGCGCTTTCTTCTGAGCCTTAACGATACGCCAGAAGTGCGGGCTGTGTTTCAAGGCTTTGCAGTCGAGGCCGTACAGACGAAATACACCTGTAGCAAGGGTAAAAATTTGTCGGCGGGGGAAGTGCTGATCAGCAACTGATGTTTGCGCGCCGTAGGTTGCAAAACAGCCTCAACAAAACAACATCGGTTTGCATCACGTGCGGTGCAAGTTTTTCACCGACGATACGAATTGCGCTACAAGATCGCGTTAACGTTAGGCGTCGTTTTGAGTCAGACTTTACCGTCGCGCTACACCTTTTTATGAGCAGGGTAGCAATAGGGTAGCAAAAAAGGAAAAGCGCCTATGCCATATCTAGCATAAACGCTTGATTTTCCTGGTGGGTGGTGAGGGACTCGAACCCATGACCCTCGGCTTGTAAGGCCGATGCTCTACCAACTGAGCTAACCACCCTTGGGTTGTTTCTCCGGCATTGCATTTTCCGGATGTCTCGCTCTAACTCACAGCCCCTGTCAAAAGCGCGGCTGCCAGAAATCCGGTCAACTGTCCGTCATAGCGCTTGTGATCCGCGGCAAGTTCCTGGGCCGCCTGGGTGGGCTCCTTCGCTTCTGCATAGGGGCGTTTGGTGATCATGGCCGCGAAGGAATCCGCGATGGCGGCGATGCGTCCGATACGGCTGATCTGCTGGCCTTTGCTCTTTTGCGGGTAGCCCGTTCCGTCCAGTCGTTCGTGGTGCTCCATGCTGGTCTGCGTGAGTTCATCAAATGCCAGATCGAGCTTTTGCATGATTTTGTAGCTCACAGTGGGATGCAACACCACCTTTTCAAGTTCTTCAGCCTTCAGACTGCCGGGTTTGTTGAGGATAAAGGCCGGTATCTTGGCCATGCCGATATCCTGCAGGAAAAACGCCAGTGCCGCCCGGTCGAGATCGCGGCGCCTGAGTTCTCCTCCCTCCATGACTCTGAGCAAAAGCCAAGTGCCGACAATGAGTGAGTTAAAGGCGTGTTTACTCAAGGAATAGTCGCGCAACAGGCGGCGCATGAACAGCTTGATTCTGTGTCTGTCCTGCCAGAGGATTTCCGTAAACACCATGATGTCTTTATACAAGGGATCGAAGACAGGACGCACGGGCTGTTCGGCAAAGGCCTCATGGCGCATGATGAGCGCACGCATGCAGATATCGGCGACTTCGGATTCCTTGAGGTTCGAATCCTGCAGCACAAGGTCGAGCTGTTTGACCATGTGTTCAGAATAGATGGGGTGGTCGGAGCGTGAAACGAACAAATTTCCTGCCAAACACAGGGCATGCACTTCTTCCACCTGTTCATTCGTCAGGCGCTGGCCTTTGCGGATGAGCGGGATAAGGGTCAGCGCTTCCTCTTTGAAACGGAACAAGTCCACCGGCGGGCGAAATTTCGGGAAGCTGGAAAGAATTTCCTCGCTGATCTGGTAGTATTCCTCGTCTATTTTGGCAGGAAGCGTAGACCCGGCACTCTTCGTCATGCTATTTCCTGTATATTTTCACAAGGTTGGTGCCGCGACGCTGGTCGCCCTGCTTGGGTTGTCCGGCAGTGATGATGATCGTGTCGTCGGGTTGGAATTGCGGCGCCTTCTCGATGAATCGCTCAACTCGACGCAAGTGGCTGCTTTCCGTGATGTCGGAGATGTATACCGGCTGCACGCCCCAGGAGAAATTCAGGTGTTTTACCGCTTCAGCTTCGGGGGTCAGGCCATAGACGATCTGCGGAGAACGCCGGGCGGAAACGAGCCGGGCGGATGCCCCGCTCATGCTGTGCGAGACAATGGCCTTGGCAGACGTCTTCTTTGCCAGAAGACAGGCGGAATAGGCAAGGTATTCTTCAATGCCTTTGTCTTCGTCAGGCTCCTTCAGGACGTGCTGTTCGAGCAGCAGTTTTTCCGCCTCTATCGCAATCTGCCGCATAAATTCCACGGTCTCCACAGGATAGTTCCCCATGGCGGTTTCTTCCGAAAGCATGACGCAGTCAGCGCCGTCCAGCACGGCGTTGGCGACGTCGGTGGTTTCGGCGCGAGTGGGGACAGGATTGTTGACCATGGAGAGCAGCATCTGCGTAGCCACAATGACCGGTTTGGACGCCGCGTTGCAGGCCCGGATGATGCGTTTCTGCAAGGCGGGCAGTTCCTGCATGGGGCATTCAATGCCAAGGTCGCCGCGGGCGACCATGACCACATCGGTTTCGCGCAGGATTTCCTGCAGCCTGTCCACTGCGGCCCGGCGCTCCAGCTTGACCACCACGGGAATATTCTTGCTGGCCGCCATGATGATGTTTTTGGCTTCACGAACGTCGTCGGGCGTCTGCACGTAGGATATGGCCACGGCGTCCACACCGAGAATAAGGCCGTCAGCCAGGTCCTTTTTGTCTTTTGCGGTCAGTGCGGCGATTTTGGTGGCTTTGCCCGGCAGGGCCAGTCCCTTGCGCGAAGTCACAATCCCGTTGTTTGCGGCTTTGAGCAGCACAAGTCCGTCGCTTCGCCGTTCCACAACGGTAAACTGCAGGCCTCCGTCGGCAAGCACCAGCCTGTCGTCGCAAACCAGACTCTCCAAAATTTCGGGATAATCAAACGGCAGATAGGGCATCTCGTCCGTGGCGGCGCCGATCGGTCCGAGCAGGATCGTATCGTTCTTGGCGACTTCGATGGACGCCACGCTCAGGTTGCCGAGACGGATTTTGGGCCCTGAAAGATCCTGCATGATGGTCACCGGAATATGCAATTCCGCTTCAAGTTCCCGGATAAAACGGATGATATCCACAAAACGCGAAGCGTCTCCGTGAGAAAAATTGAGGCGGAAGATGCGGACACCGGCTTCAATGAGCTTTTTCAGCGTTTCTTTGTTGTCGGAGGCTGGGCCGATCGTGGCGACAATTTTTGTTCTCATGGCAGCGCTCTCATGGGTTGGGCTGGAAAAATTTCATGGAATACACTGCGTATCTTTTCCGCGTTTTGACTTGTCTTGTCAAGCTGTCGAGGACGCATGGCCGGAACTGCCTGCATGCAGCGGACAAAAAAAGTCTAAAAATATATTGTTAGACTTGACAGAAAGAAGACTTTGGTGGTAAAAAGTGGTAAAGAGTGGTAAAGATGAACCCACGTTTCCGCAAACACTTTCGCCGCAGCCTGGATTCCAAGGGCA
>JAIRVN010000005.1 GCA_031253875.1 Deltaproteobacteria bacterium
AATTGTTGTGAAAGATGCGGAGCGGTTGCGACCGGTCTTATCCGTTGCGCGCTCTCCACAGACGCATACGGAGGGGCAGGGGCCGCGCGGGGCGGCATCGGCATGGGTTCTCCCACCCATTCGTCCATGTCCCGGTGTCCATAGTGAGGCTGCGCGCCGTATACGACGGCCTGGGAAACACCGCGAGCTGGCGCGGCGGGACGAAGGGCCGGGATCGGCTCCTGTCCGTCACGAAGCCGCTGCGGGAGCGCATATTCCTGCCTCGGCGGCATCGGCACGGGTTCCCCCACCCACTCGTGCATATTCTGATGTCCATAGTGAGACTGCGCGCCGTATACGGATTGGGGAACGACGCGAGCCGGCGCAGAGCGAAGGGCCGACTGCGGCACGGCCTGAGCGGTACGGACGCCGTCAACCCAATCCAGCAGTCCACCCTGCCGCGGATCCGGGAAAAGAGATGGCTGTTGCGCCATGTCTTCCATACGTTCTTCCGCTTCGACCAGTTGAGCCGTCCGACTGTCAAAAGGCCGCAACAGGGACGCAGGTTCCTGTTGTCGCGGCACAGGCACGGGTTCTCCCACCCAGTCCGTTTCCGGCGGAAACTCGGGGAAGGTCGCCGGCGGATGCACGGACGTCCGCATGGGAACGCTTCCGGCGGCAAACATCGCGCTGCGGGCATGCGCAACGCGCGGAGCCGACGAAGGAGATGTGCGGTTGCTTTCCGGCGCGGGCAACTGCGTGGCGGCGGCAGACATTACGGAGAGCGGGGGGAGATTCGGATCCAGCGAGAGAGGGATGAACTGCTCGCCTCCGGGCGCAAAGCCGGGCCCGTATTTGACGGGCGGAGGCAAATCCAGGGGCAATTCGGCGTCCGACGCGCCATCCTCATGCCGCGCGGGATCACGTGCCGGCATACGGGGAACAGGGTGTTGCGCCACCAGAAGTTCCAGTATTTTCTCGCGCAGACCGCCGCGCGTGACGGGCTTGACCAGTTTGTATACGTTATCCAGGCCTTCCAGGCCTTCCCAGACCCCGCTTTCCGATTCTATTGCGAGTACAGACGTCGTCGGCTGTTCCCGTTCGCGTTCCAGGGCCAGAAATGTTTTCAGAGCTTCGAGGTTGCCTGTTTCCGGCATATCGCAATCAATGAGCAATACAGCGGCGCATTCCGTTTCGCACGCCAGCGCGGCTTCCTCAATGCTGCGGGCTTCTTCGACGATACAGGGCAGCCCTTCCAGAAAAAAGGCCAGCAGTTGGCGGTTGCTCGAAAGCTCGTCAACAATGATGACGCGCCCGGCCTGTGCCGTCACAGCCGCTTCTATCTGCGACACGGGTTGGGGTGTGAGTTGGAGGGTAACGTTGATGGTGGTTCCCTGGACGCCGCTTTCCGCGCTCATGCTGCCTCCCTGCGCGCCGGCCAGTTCCCATGCCCTGGCCAGGGCGAGAGAATTACGCGCGTGCGGAGGCATGCCGGAACCGCTGTCGCTTATGGAGAAGAGCAGATGGCCGGGGTTCACGCTTTCCGGCACGCGGCGCACCGCCAATTGCACAAAACCTTGCTGGGTCGCGCGTATGGAACTTTCCAGCAGCAAGCGTATGATCTGGCTGATGCCCCTGGCGTTGCCCGAATAATACTGGGGCAGGTGCGGCGGCATAAACCAGGAGATGTTCAGGCCCCTGCGTTCCGCCTCCCCTGCCAGTTGTTCATGGGTTTCGCGCAGAAGCTGCTGCAGGTCGAACACCGTGTGCGCGGGACTGCGTTCCAGCGCCATGCCAAGCGTGGCATTGTTCAATAGAGCAATCATGGCGCGGCTTGAACCCGCTATGGCTTCGGCATGCTGGCGCGCTGCGGGTGGCAAGGCGCACAAGGCGATGCGGGAGCTTTCGCGCAGCAGGGAGTCCAGGTGCGGGCGCAGGTGTCCGGCCAGGGCGGAAATGTTTTCCGCATCCCGCACGGAGAGGGCTTGAGCCGGCGTTGTCGGCCGAGGATCGTCTGTTGGCGGATGGGGAACTTCGGCGGGCGGCGGAGCGGTTTCCGGAAGTTCCTCCTGCGGCAAAAGGCGCAACCCGGATTCCTCCG
The DNA here is from genome assembly GCA_031253875.1 of Deltaproteobacteria bacterium. GTDB lineage: Bacteria > Desulfobacterota > Desulfovibrionia > Desulfovibrionales > Desulfovibrionaceae > WRKB01. The sequence goes on from JAIRVN010000005.1 coordinate 2,081, forward strand.
GGGCAAAAGCCTCCTGCATGCCCGCCGCTGCCCGCCCCGCGTCCGGTTCATAATCCTTGGGAATTGCCGTGCCGGCAATGAGCAGCGCCCCTAAAGCCACGCCCAGCAAGGGACCGGCCGGGAGCAAAGGGGAAGGCGCAAGCGCATACATGCTCAATATACCGGCAGTTGCGCCGACCATGGATACCAGACACGCCAGCAGAAAACGCCGTGCGCCCGGCAGGCCGGAAAGCCACGCGCCCAGACTGGTCGGCACCAAAAGCGCAGTGGCCAGCGGCCAAAGGGCGAGATAATAACTGATCCAGGCAAGGCCCGGCACAAGTGGAAGCAAGGCCAGCACCGCACCCGGCAGGGAAAGCAGCAGATACTGGTTATCAAGGCCGCGCGCCTTGCCGCGCGTTTGCATGAGATGTCGCCCAACGTGGGGCAGCAGCATCAGCGCGATGCCCGGCGCGAGCATGCCGGGCATTGCCCGTATCGGCACGATGCCTTCAGGAACGGCAGGCATGCCGGACACGGCGTAGACAAGGACAGCGCCGACATAGAGGCTTGTCCAGATGCGCCACTGGCCGCGCTCGGTCAATCCGCGCACAAGGCAGAGCAACATGACCACCCCCAGAGCCGCCAGAACGGCGGGGCGGATCATGCGTTCGGGGGCCGTAGCCGCATTATGGGGCGTACGCAACATGGGGGCGAACCAGGGATCGGGCAAGCCTTCCAGGCGGAGGTACAGTGTTTGGGGAGTGGCCTGGGCATCCGGGAGAAGAAAAACAGTGTGACGGTTCGGCTGGATATCCTGCCATTCCGCCGTGCTGGCGAAGGGATTGTTTTTGGGAACGAACAGCAAGGGCGCGCCGGGCGCGCCGTCGCCTATATCCAGCAGCAGCGTTGCCGGACGGCTTTCCAGGGCGCGCGGCCCCAGGGTGAAGCGTAACCACAGCGTTCCGGCCTGATGGGGCGGAAAGCGCGTATCCAGAGAGGCGAAAGCATGCTGCCGCTCAGCGGAACTGATTTCCTGAATGCTTAGCTTGCCGCCCGGATCGAGCATCCATTCCAAAAAAGGCCTGCAAGGCAGCGCATCCTGGATCTGGTTTACAGGTATCTGGCGGGCTGCCTGGGCGCTCTGGAGACACAGGGCGGCGTGCAGCATCAAGATAAAAAACGCATATACGTACCGCATTATTTTAACTCATCCAGCATGATGCGCAACAGCGCTCCATCCGGCGTCTTCGCCTCAGGATTGATGCTCAGGAGAGAACGCCACGCTTTGCGCGCCTCATCTTTGCGGTTCAAATCGAAAAACAGCACCACGCCGAGATTGAAGCGAGACTGCTCATGCCGCGGATTGATCGCGCCCGCCTGGGTGAATTTTTCCGCAGCTCGTTCGAATTCGCCAAGCTGACGGTACATGATCCCCAGATCGGTCAGCACATCCGGATTGTCCGCATTGATGGACAGCGCGTGTTCATAGGCGCGTATCGCATCACGGGGCTTATTGTCGTCGAAATAGTGGTTGCCGAGCTGGATCCAGGCGAGCAGATCCTGTGGATTTTTTTTGACGGTTTCTTCCAATGTATTGAGATGGCTGTTAGTATTCGCAGCCTGTTTGGCAAGGACGGGCGTCTGTTGCGGCTGGCTTTGCTGAATACGATCTTGGGAATCGCGCAGAGTCGGCAGCAACGAGCCCAGAAACGTTCCCACCAGCAGGCACGTCACGGCGGCCAGATAGAAGGTGCTTGTACGCACCATTCCCTCATGCCGTGCCGCTGGCGTACGCCGGCCCTCCGGAGCTGTTTTTGAGGAGGTAACAGCCTTACGCGCCTGCGGTTCAGGGGCGTGGACGTTCTGCGGCATTGTTGCCGGTTGTGGCGCGGATTTTTGCGCGGGCGCTGTCTTGTTTCGACGGTCTTGTTTACTGCGTGCAGCCATGAACACTCCAGGCGTACCGAGGCGTTTTTCCATCGCGAATGAACAAAAAAGGGCCGCCTGCGGGCGGCTCCAAACATAAGGCCAGGGCCGCAGGCACTGGCGGCTGACATCCGGGCGTCGGCTTGCGCGCCCCGGCGCCGCCTTCGTGCGGCTCCGGGGTGCGTACGCTTAGCACGGAAAAAGCGTTGCGTCAGCGACCGGAAATAACCCGGAATTCATCGCGTCGGTTTTTGCTCCATACGGCTTCACCACTGCCTGTCACCGCCGGACGTTCCTTGCCGAAGCTGAGGAGCTCCATCTGGCTGGCGTTCACACCGAGCATGGCCATATAATCGTAGGCGGCGCGGGCGCGGCGTTCGCCGAGGGCCAGGTTATATTCCTGGGTGCCGCGGGCATCGCAGTGGCCTTCGATACGCACGCGGATTTGCGTGTAACGCTTCATCAAATCGGCTTTCTGGCGCAGCATGTCGCGGTATTCAGGTTTGATATCGAATTTGTCGAAATCAAAATAGACGATACCACTACTGATCTGTTGGGCGGCAGCGCGCACGGCGGGATCACCGCCATCATCGAAGGGGCTTGTTTCACTGGATTTTTTCGAGCAGCCGATACCGGCCAGCAAAACCAGGGCCAATACCGCCACCCAAGATACACGAGTTAAAGCTTTCATACATTCCTCCTGAACAGCTTTCCGTAAAAAAATATTTGATAAAAAAAGTTTGTGTACTTCAAACCGTCTTTTGTCAAGCCCTCCCTTTACTTAGCGCGCTGCCTTCATTTAATCAGGCCCCAACGGGGAAAGGAAACATCGCCTCCGCCGGTGCGCAGGTGAGTGGGTTCTCCTCCGTGGCGTGTGGTCAGATAAATCTGGCGTGCGCCGCCCCGGCTGGAAGTAAAGGCGATGAAATAGCTGTCCGCCGCGAAAGAAGGCTGCTCGTCCGAACCGGGGCCGAAGGTTAGCTGGCGCTCCATGCCGGTACGCAGATCCTGCACAAAAATGCGCTGCCCCATTTCCGTCAGGCGGGTATACACGATCAAGACGCCGTCGCGGCTCAGATTGGGTTCAGTATTATAGCCGCCTTCCCGCGAAACGCGCGTTACCGAGCCGGAGGACAGATCTTTCATGAAAATCTGCGGCCCTCCCAGCCGGCTGGAGGTAAAGGCCATTTTGGTTCCGCCGGCATCGAAGCTGGGAGAGACGTTGATGGAGTTGTTCACTTCCAACGGCCGTTCCACCTGGAAGGCATGGTTGAGTTGGTAAATATTCGGATTTTTGCCTTGGGAAAGCGCCACCGCCACTTTGTTTTCCGGCGTAAACGCCGGGCCTATGACCGTGTTGCCGGGGAAGCGGATGCGTTGCACCTGGCCGGAATTTCTGTCCCACACGCCCAGCGCATGCGAACGATCGTCAATATGCGAAAAGACGATAAAACGTCCGTCCAGCGACCAGGTCGGCGAAAGTGTTTCACCCGGCATGTTGGTGATTTGTCGCAAACCTCTGCCGGTCGGCTTCATGACCCATACGTCCGCCTTGTGCCGGCCGCCCTTTTTCACGAAGGCCAGCGTGGAACGGAAAAAATCCCCGTTGCCGATCAGCACTTCCAGGAGGTTGGCGCAAAAGCGATCCGCCACTTCAGGCAGGAGTTCCTTGCGGGTATCGGGGTACTGGGCCGCAAAAAGGCGCTGGCCGGAATTGGTGTCGAATACCCGCATCTCCACCGGTCTGCCCGGCGCATCCCCTCCCGGCCAGTTGGCGGTGATCAGCACCGCAGCGCCGGCCAGTTGGAAGCGCTTGAGGTCGATGTTCGGCATGTCCGCGCCGGGGAGCACGGCGCCTCCAAGCACCGCCGCAGAATCAACAAGCTGGACGAAGGGAAGAATATGCAGGTTTTCCGTAATCAGGCCCTGCAATTCGGCGCCGGCCGCGTCGGCGCGCACGCCGGGCGCGCTTAAGGGGGATGCCTGCGCCAGGTTGATCTTCTGCTGTCCCGCGCCGTAAATATCCACGCGCACCGGAGCCGCCAAAGCCGGCTGGACGCCAAGCAGCACCAAAAAACTCACACACAAAGCAGACAGGACTTTCATGGCATATTTCCGTTAATATAGTGGAATAATGAAATATTTTATGAGATGCCGAGCATAACTCCAGTGTTATTCTAGTCCATGTTGCCGGATTCGTAAATGGTCTTTACGGTTACTGCCAGGGCAGACGCATCTAATTTTGGCTCTACCCAACGCTTGCCTTTCCGAGAAGCCCGCTGGAGATGGTGACAAAACTTCAGCCCCAAAATATGGATCGTTGCAGTGCTTGGAAAATAAGATGCGTCTGCCCTG
>JAIRVN010000029.1 GCA_031253875.1 Deltaproteobacteria bacterium
TGAAGCGCAGCAGCATGTTGTCCAGAGAGGCCACAAGCCCCAGGCTTTTTCCCCGGCGCAGGGCATAGAACGTGGCGATGCGCTCTATCCAGCCGATGCGGTGCTCCAGCCCCGAAGGCAGGATTATCCAGGGTTCCCGCCAGCGCGGCCGGGCCGGATCAGCGGCCTGCACCGACATATCCGGTGAAAACAGTCGCGTGCAGGCGGCAGCAAGATTGCGTTCCTCCCGGTTGCGCGCAAGAAGCGCCACACTCCGCCCGGCAGCAAGACAATCGCAGCCGATGCGGCACAAGGTAGCCATGCCCCCGCGCACCAGCCGAAACTGTCCGGCAGCGCTTGCAAGCAACTGATTAAGAAAAGTTTCGTACCGCACCCTTGTTCCTTCATGAAAAACGAAGCCGCCCACGCAAGGCAGGCGGCTCTCACGCACAAAAGCACGCGCGCGGATTACAGGGTTCCCAACATCGCCATATCGTCGTTGGAAAGCAGCTTGTCCAGATCAAGCAGAATAAGCAGGCTGGATTCCAGTTTCCCGACCCCGCTGATATATTCCGAATCCATGCCGGCCACCACCGGCGGCGGCGGTTCCACCGTACTGGCGGGAATGCGCAACACTTCCGAAACAGCGTCCACCACAAAGCCCACAATCACGTCTGTCATCTCAATGACGATGATGCGCGTGTGCTTGTCGTGCGCTTTGTGCGGAAGCCCGAAGCGACAGCGCAGATCAATGATGGGGATAACCTTGCCTCGCAGGTTGATCACCCCCTCCACAAAATCCGGCGCCTTGGGGACTTTGGAAATTTCCATTGTCCGGATAATTTCCTGCACCTTCAAAATATCAACGCCGAATTCCTCGTCCGCGATGCTGAAGGTTACAAGCTGCAACAGTTCGTCATCATGGCGCTTGAGTGCGGTACTGCTCATTCTGGTGCCTCCTGCAAAAAAAAACGGCATGCATGAAAAGAAATATGCGACATATTGTTGCTCTCGCAAGTACGGCGGGCAGCCCCGCAATACCCTGAGGCAAATCAGGAAAAAAAATAGCCTACCTGTGCGCAATTGGCAAGTCTTCCTAAACGTCATAGCCGGCGCGCGCTTGCCACACCTCCTTCGATTTCACCGGGGGTCAAGGCGAAAGCTGCGCTCCAGCGCTGCTCTGAACTGTGCGGATGTGTACATGTCGCGCAGCACGAGGGGAGCATGCGCTTTTTCGCCAACAGGGAAAAGCGCGGCAAAAGGAATGCTGTTACTGCCGAGCGCTCGCAGCAGCGCCAACGCCGATGCGTTCTCTCGCGTCAAATCCACCCGCACGAAACGCGCGTCATAACGCTTCTGCCAGGCGCGCACCTGCTTGGCGCCCAGTACGGTGTGCTCCAGCGCCTTACAGTTCGGACACCAGTCCGCTGTAAATACCAGTACCTGGGGTTCCGTACCCAATGACGCGCGAAATTCCTGTGGCGTGAAATCATCCCATTCCGCACGCTCCGCTGCTGTTTGCGTACCCACAAACAGGCCCGCCGCAAACACGCCTAGCGCCAGACCGCCCAGCACCCGGCGGCGGCGTGCGAGAGCGCCGGGCCCGCAATATGCGCCCCAGACCCAGGCAGCCAGCGCGATAAGCGGCAGCGAGGCCAACGCAGACATACGGCGTTCCTCGGGCAGCAGGAAAACAAGGTACACGGCCAGCGCCATCAGGAAAAAACCCACCAAACGTTCCAGCACTTCCAGCCATGCGCCGGGACGCGGCAAGAAACGCGCCAGGCCGGGACGCAGGGCGAAAAACAGATAGGGCAGCGCCATGCCCAAGCCAACGGCGGTGCATGTTATCCCAAGCGCAAAGGCATTCCGGCTGAAGGCCCAGGCCAGCACGCCGCCCAGCAGGGGGCCGCTGCAGGGCGTAGCCAGCAGCGTTGCCAAAAATCCCGTGAAGTACGCCTGCAGACGCGGCGAATCCGTGCCCCCGGCCTTCAGGTCAATGAGCGGCAGGTTGAAAATCCCCAGCATGGAAAGTCCCAGCGCGAAAACCAGTACCAGCAGGCCGTACGTCCAAGAAGCCTGCTGAAAAAGCTGGCCCCAGATCAGGCCGCTTCCGCCGAGCAGCAGCGCCAACATCCAAAACCAGCTGAGTATGCCTGCTGCGAACAGCAGCATATGTTCGCGCAGACGCCGCGCGCCTGCCGCCTGATCCGTGCCGCTCACCTGCAAGAGTACGCTGCACTTTAACGTCAGCACGGGCAGCACACAGGGCATGACGTTCAGCACTAGGCCGGCAAGCAGGCCGAAAATCAGGGCCGCGGCAAGACCGTCGACTTCCAGTGAGGGCTGAAAAACCTGCGGCTGGAACTGCCAGTCCTCCGGCTGCTGCGGGGGCTGCTTCTGTACGGGGGGCTGGCCTTGATCTCTCAATCCGGACAGACTCAGAAGAGGCAGACGTTCCGGAACAGCGGGCGCAGGCCCGGCATCGGACGCGATCCTGCCTGGGCGTGCAGCGGCATAGGCAGCCATCCAACCGCTCGCGCCCATCTCCGGCAGCGTTCCTTCCGGAATGCGCAGGCGCACGTCAATCGCATGGAAAACGCAATGCTCCGCCGTGCAAAGCGCAAAGGAAAACTCGCCGGCAACCACGCTTCCAACCGGAACATCCAGGGGCACGAACAGGGCGTCGCCATCAACATACACGCGTACCGAACCGTTCACGCCCGGGCTGTGGAT
>JAIRVN010000040.1 GCA_031253875.1 Deltaproteobacteria bacterium
TTTGTTTAACGCCTTTTTCGGCGGCGGTACGTTTAATCTTGAGGATGTCGTCAAGGTTCTCAGCGAGCGGGATACCTATGAAGCTCTTATCAACTCGCTGATTATCGCCGGCGGAACCACGGCGGGCAGTACCCTGATCGGCGCCTTTTTTGCGTGGTTGGTCACGCGCACCGACTTGCCCTACAAAAAATTTATGAAAGGCATGTTTTTGGTGCCTTTTATGCTGCCGTCCTTTATCGGCGCGTTGGCCTGGAAAATGCTGCTTTCGCCCCGCGCGGGCTATATCAACCGTTTTTTCATGGATACCCTCGGCTTTGACGGGCCGCTGTTCAATATTTACGGCTATCTCGGCATCATCATGGTCGAGATCATGTACCTCTTCCCCTTTGTGTTCATTCAGGTTTGTGGCGCTCTGGAGCGTATGGATCCCACGCTTGAGGAGTCAGCCCGCATTTCCGGGGCCGGGCTGTTCGCCATCACCCGCAAAATTACCATTCCGCTGGTCATGCCCAGCATTTTATCCGGCGCATTGCTTATCATGCTGTATTCCATGGCCCATTTCGGCACTGTGGCTGTGCTGGGCATAGAAAACGGCATTTTCAACATCCCGACGCTGATTTACCAGCGCATCCATGAAAGCGCGGGAAACTTCGCCTCCATCCGCACAGGCGCCGTGCTGGCGACCGTGCTCGTGGTGTCGGCGGCCTGTATTATTTGGTTGCAGAACAAAGTACAGGGTAAAGGGCGTTACCAGATCATCGCCGGCAAGAGTTTCCGGCCAGTGGAACTCAAGTTACGCGGCCTGCGCGTTCCTTTGTTCATTTTTTGTCTGGCTTACATAGGCTTTACCATTGTGCTGCCCACAGTGGTCATTTTTCTGGTGGGCGGGCTGAAAACTTACGGCCTGCCCTTTACCTGGGAAAACCTGTCGCTGGCCAACTACACATTCATCCTTTTCGACTACAAGGTTACCAGGGACGCCATCTGGAACAGTGTCAGCCTGGGGCTGTCCGCCGCGCTGATCGCCATGTTCGCCGGAGTGATGATTTCGTATGTCATTGTGAAGATGAAGGTTCGCGGGAAAGGAATTCTGGAATTTTTGGGCATGTTGCCCTTCTCCGTGCCCGGTTCGGTCATAGCGCTCGGCGTGATTTTGGCATGGAGCGGCAAATACGGCATCAACCTGTACAACACGGTCTGGATCATTCTGGTGGCGTATATTGCGCGTTACATGGCCTTTTCGCTCAAAGCCAACTCCGCCGCCCTGGAACAGGTGCATGACTCGCTTGTGGAGGCGGCGCGCGCTTCCGGCGCGAGCATGGGACAGGCGCTCAAGGATATTGTGCTGCCGCTTGTACGGCCCGGCATGCTGGCGGCCTTTTTCCTCATCTTTTTGCCCTCGCTGCGTGAACTGACCGTGTCCATCATGCTGTATGCTCCCACGACGCGTACAATCGGCGTGGCCATCTATACCCTGAATGAAGACGGCGAAACCGTAGTTTCCGCTGCCCTGGCCGGAGTGGCGCTGATTCTTATCATCACGGGGCAAAGCCTGATCAACCGCTTTACGGCGAAAAAGGCGAGGGGATGATGTCCTACGTCCGGCTGATGGATGTCACCAAACGTTTTGGCGTCGTTACGGCGGTCAAGGCTCTGAATGTCGCCATCGGCAAGGGTGAGTGTTTTTCCATGCTGGGGCCGTCCGGCTGCGGAAAAACGACAACCTTGCGCATGATTGCCGGCTTTGAGGATCTGGATGCAGGCGAAATCCATGTCGGCGATCGCCTCATGTCTTCCAGGCGGCAAAATTATTATCTGCCGCCGGAAAAGCGTGATTTCGGCATGGTCTTTCAGGCCTTTGCCGTGTGGCCGCACCTTTCGGTCTATGAAAATGTGGCCTTCCCACTGCGCATCAGAAAACTCCCGGCCGCTGAAATCGCAAAGCGCACCCATGAAGCGCTGCGTTCCACCAATTTGCTGCACGCCGCCCAGAGCAGTCCGGAAGATCTTTCCGGCGGCGGCAAGCAACGCGTGGCCCTTGCCAGAGCTTTGGCGATCAACCCCGACGTCATGTTGTTGGATGAACCCTTGTCCAGCCTGGATCCGCATTTGCGCGAGGAAATGCGTTTTGAGATTAAAGAACTCCAGAAACAGTACGGCTTTTCCATTATCTACGTGACGCATGACCAGTCAGAGGCCATGGCCCTGTCTGACCGTATCCTGGTCATGAGACTGGGCGTGGCGCAGCAAGTGGACAGTCCTTTGAATATTTATACGAAGCCCGCGAACAAGTTTGTCTTCAGTTTCATCGGCCTTTCCAATTTCCTGGAGGTACTGGCGGATGCCGAGGCTGCCCGGACGCCGGACGGACTTGCTTTGCCCATCGGCATATTGCCTCCAAGGGATATGTGCGCTGACAGGCGGACATTTTCACTGGCCAGCCGCCCCTCCGAAATCGATTTCTGCGCCGAAGACGGTGTGCGCGGCGTGGTACTGCGCAAATCCTTCCTCGGCGAGATTGTCGATTACCAGATCCGCGTTGGAGAACAGCTTGTGCGCGTGCAAAAAGGACGTCGCGCGCCGGGGCCGGATACGGGTGAAGCCTGCGGCCTGCGTTTTCTTGCTCCGCACTGGTACGGACCGGAGGAAGAGCCGGAATCTTGACGCCCCGGCAGCTTCACATTCTTCTGTTTGCGCGGAATATTCCATGCTCATCCTCCCCGTGCGCGCATGGCACGTAAATTGTATGGGATGCGATTATGGCAGTGCGCACACGCTGCCGGGAGGAGACATCATGGGTATTGGCATCCTGCCCGAGGCTCAGAGTAGGGGCGGTTCTGAAGAGGGGCATTCTGCCGCACATGGCAATGGCCACGCGGATCTCGTCCATGGAATGCGCGCAGGATGCGCGGGCCCGAGCGCTCGTATGCGGCTTTTACATTTTGAGAATGCTTTTGGCGTAGCAAATAACTCTGAATATTGTCTGGATGCCATGCTAAGCCTTGTGTTGCTCATGGCAAGAAATGCCCGGCCAGATGCGGACAGGTTGGCGCGCCTCACCGGAAGCGTGAGCAGCATGCCGACGGCTGGAGCAGATGAGCTTTTTGAGGCGGCGCCATGCGCCGGAAGAGTATGAGGGATGGCTACACGTCTGTGATGATGGGCACAATGACAGGGTCGCGATCGAGAATGCGCCGGAAAAAGCGGCGCAGCGAAACGCGTATGCCTTCGCCGAGCCTTTCCGGCTTGGCGTTGCGGTTTTCTTCCAGCTGATCCAGTACCAGGCATTTGGCGTCTTCCAGCAGATAATCAAAGTGCTGGTGGAAAACAAAGCCTTTGGAAATCATCTGCGGCCCGTGCAGTACGTCGCCGCTTTCCATATCCCGAACCAGCACCACCAGTACCATGCCTTCACCGCCTAGAATATGGCGTTCCTTGAGGACAAGCGTGCCCACATCGCCCACTCCTTTCCCATCTACGAGCGTATATTCCACCGGTACCCGTTCTTCCCGGCGGATGCCCGAGGGCAGCAGGGTGAGCGCTTCGCCGTTTTCGAGGATGATGGCGCATTCCGGGGGCACGCCGCATTCCTGGGCCAGGCGAGCGTGCATGATGAGATGGCGGTATTCCCCGTGGATGGGGACGAAGAGTTTGGGGCGCACGGCCTCAATCATGGCGCGCAATTCTTCACGGCAGGCGTGGCCCGAGGCGTGGATGCCACGCAGTTTTTCGTGGTACACTTCCGCACCCAGACGATACATATCGTTGATCAGCCGCGTGATGGCACGGGCGTTGCCGGGAATCATGCGCGAAGACATGACCACGGTATCGCCGCGTTTGATTGTGAGTTGGCGGTGTTCTCCCTGCACCATGCGGGCCAGGGCGGAAAGCGGTTCGCCCTGTGCGCCGGTGACAAGCAGCACAAGTTTCTTGTCCGGCAAGTCGGGCACGGCGTGGTAGGCGTTGAAAAATGCGGACGGTACATGCAGCAGGCCGAGTTCGCACGCTTTTTCTATGTTGTTGGCCAGGCTTTTGCCGCTGATGATCACCGATCGTCCGTATTGGTTCGCCAGATCGAAGACTTGCTGGATACGGTGGATATGGCTGGAAAATAGGGTAATGACAATGCGGCCTGGGGCATCGGCGAAAACTTTGCCGAGTTCTTCCCCTACTTCGCGTTCCGAAAGCGTGTGGCCTTCGCGTTCCACATTGGTGGAGTCGGAAAGCAGAAGCCGCACGCCGCGTTCGCCCGCAAAGTCCTTGAAAAGGCGCATGTCCGTGCCGGAATCGAAGAGAGGTTCCGGATCTATTTTAAAATCGCCGGTATGGAGGATGGCGCCTACAGGGCTCTGTACGCCGAGCGCGAAGCCGTCCGGAATAGAGTGGCAGACAGGAAAGAAGCGAAAATGCAGATCGCCAAGCGCCAGAACGGTATCGGCTGTGACAGGGATCAACGCGGCGTGATCCAGCAGACCGCGCTCCTTCAGCTTGTGTTCCACCAAAGCCAGGGTGAAGGTGGAACCGTAGACGCGCACGCCCCTGAGATGCGGAATAAGCCAGGGCAGGGCGCCGATATGGTCTTCATGGCCGTGGGTCAGCACCACTCCCAAAAAACGCTCGCGTACGGCAAGCACGGAATCCAGGCTGGGGATGACGACATCCACGCCCAGATGGGAGTCATCCGGAAACATGAGGCCGCAATCCACCATCACCACTCCCCGGGGAGTTTCCCATAACTGGCAGTTCAGGCCTATTTCGCCAAGGCCGCCCAAGGGGGTGATGGTTAAAAAATCTTCGGATGTTTGCGGCATTATTTCCCGGGAAGTCCCAAATCGGGTTTCAGTTCACCCATGGCGGCATAGAGAGCGGAAAGCGCGGTGAGATAACCGGCTTTGGCCCCGGTGAGAGTGGTTTCCGCTGCGGTAAGGTTGGCGGAAGCGTCCAGCACGTCGAAATTTGTGCCCACTTGCGCCCTGTAGCGGGCCTGTGCCTGTTTATAGGCTTCCTGCGCCTGCTCCAGGCCTTTTGTCGCTACGGAAATAAGTTTTTCTGCATCGCGCACCGCAAGCAGCTTCGACTTGACGTCAAAACCCGCGTTCAATTTCAGCGACGCCTCGTCCGCGCGCATTTGGGATTCCACGAAACGGGCTTGCTGATCCGCGTAAAAGGTTCTACCCCATTCAAATACCGTCCAGGTTCCCATAACGCCGACTTCCCAGCGGTTTGTGCGGTATCCGTCCCTGTGCACATGCCTGAGGCCCAGATTGTCGCCTATGCCTGTCGTGTCATAATACGCGGAAATCGGTGGATAATATTGGCTTTGCACGATTTTGACGTCTTTGCCGGCAATGGCGACAGCCTTGGCGGCAATGCCGAGATCGGGACGCTGCCGATAGGCCGTGTCCAGACAGCTTTCAAGCCCGATATGGAAGGGTACGGGCGAGAGCACACCCACATACTCCAAATTGGCGGTCACAGGAAGGCCGAGCAGGGTGTTGATCTGTGCCTTGTAGGTTTCACGCGAGTTTTCGGCGGTGATCAGCATGCTTTCGGCACGGCTTACGTCCACCTCCGCCTGGAGCACATCCAGGTGCGGACGCAGCCCCACGTCAAACGAGGCTTTCGTAATCTGCAATTGCCCCTTCAGGCGCGTCAGCGAATCACGCTGGCTGCGCACATTATCCAGCGCCTGCAGATAGCTGAGAAAGGCGCTTTGGACGTTTGCCACGAGGTTCAACTGTGTGAGGCGCAGGTTGAGCTGTTGACTTTCAGCCTGGAGAGCGGCTTTTTGATATGTGGAAAGCAGCTTGAAGCCGGTAAAGAGGTTCTGGTTGAAGCTGATGACGGCGGCGAACATTCCGCCATACGGGGTTGTGTCTGTTCTTTGTACCGGCTGGGATTCCTGCAGCACACGGCTGTAGCCGTAAGAGGCTGTCAGGGTGGGGCCGAAGGCTCCGCGTGCGGATTTGCGCCCGGCTTCGGCCGCATCGCTGGCGGCTTTGGCGGAATGGACGGCCGGGTTAGCGACAAGAGCGCGCTTGACGGCGTCGACCAGAGTGACCTGTTCAGCGGCAAAAAGCGTCGCGGGAGACACGAAAAATATAACGGCGCACAAGGCGCCTAAGCGTAAGAACATACGTCACTCCCATGTTCTGTGGCGTACAAGCTTGGCATATGCATAGCATTTGGATAGGGTCCTTGCAAGTTGAGGATGGAGCAGGGTGGCAGCGCAAATGGGGCTTTTGTTGGAAACGCGTTTGGCATAAGCTTGTGCCGGAAATTGTTTCAGGAGGTGTCGCGCGCATGTGGGGGGAAAGGATACGGATTTTTTTCACAAACCTGCTTGCCGTGTGCAACATGCTGCCCGCGGCGAAACCCGCTCAAGCCAAGGAATGCGAGTTTTGCGGCGGCGTGAAATGTTTTGGCGCCTGCGGCGCGGAAGGCACCTTCAATACAACGCGGGACTCCACCAGACGGTCTGTTCCGGGGGGCGGTGATGAAAAATGATGCAGTGTCTCAGTTTGCCGTGATACTTCGTCAGGCTTCGTTTTTTGTTCCGGTCATGGACGAGAAGAGTCCACTCCCGTCGCAACAAACTCACCTTCCTCGCCTGACGGCAAACTGGGACACTGCCGAAGACTGCTCAAACAGGGCGCTACCCTATTTTTTGCCTGTTGTTTGATCCAGCGGATCAACAGCGGCTTTTTTGTCGTCGGTTGTTGAGGGAGCG
>JAIRVN010000116.1 GCA_031253875.1 Deltaproteobacteria bacterium
TGTCGCCAGCGGCATTGGTTTGCCCGATTTAAGCGTAAATCGCTTGTCGTCTCGAAAGCCTTGCACATGGGGGATTTGACCATGGCTCTTTTCGCGCGATTTCATGTCAATGGGCAAAGGGAAGATATTGCATCATTCTTTTGGTAATACTCTCGACACGTTTTGTGGACGTCTGCAACTTCATCTATACATCTTCGCAGGGATAATGTAACAAAAAGCATCTGGTTCGGTACCATGTTCTCCTCATTCTCAAGGAAAAACCGTATGAAAAAGATGCTTCTCATATGCATGATAGCCTGTATATGCTGTGGATGCACACACGCGCAGCGCAGCACAGCGACCGGAGCTGCTATTGGAGCTGGTGTCGGAGCTGTCGGAGGCGCTGCTGTCGGGGCTGCAACAGATGGTTCGGATGAAGCTGTCGTCACGGGAGCAGTTGTTGGAGGAGTCACTGGCGCCGTTGTTGGCGGAGCCATCGGATATGAAAGCAGGCATCGCTAAGGCGGCATTGATACCCACTAATAACCAGCGAGAATACGATGTCCATCAAGCGGTATGAATCCAATGGCAGATTGTCGCGCGTTGTGGCGCATAACGGCATCCTGTACCTGAGCGGGTGCGTCTGCAGAGATGTTCCCGACATTGAAGGCCAGACCAGGAGCCTGCTGCGGTTCATAGAGGATACCTTGGAAAAGTATGGTTCGGACAAGCGGCATATCCTTTCCTGCCAGATTTTTCTTAAGGACATCATTCGCGATTTCGCGCCCATGAACGCAATTTGGGAGGCTTGGGTTGAAAAAGGCTTTGAGCCGGCCCGCGCAACGGTGCAGGCGAAAATGGCAAGCGAGGAATTGCTCATCGAAATAGTCGTAACAGCGGCCGTGAAACAATAAGTTTGATTTGGTCCTTGGTGGTCTGCATGGCCAGCATCAGCAGGAGGCGGGCCGTTCCACACCCTTGTAGACACCACCACAGGCGTGCCGCCCGCAATCACTACGCGGAAACCTTGTATCTCATTCCGGGCAGACGCAGAACCAGCGCCTGCAGCTCAAGCTGTACCAACAAAGCACTGAGCCGCGCAACAGGCAGTTCCAGCTCGCGGGCCAGTTCGTCAACGTGGCAGGGCCCCTTTGTACGCAGAGCGCGCACGATGCGCCCGAAATCTCCGTCAGGCGTTTCGGGTTTGGAGAGGGATATATCCTGCGGAAGCACGGCCTTGGCCGCAGGTTGTGTTGCAGCCCGTTGTGGCGCGTGTCCGCCATAGTCCCGCAACTGGGGCGCCAGATCGCGCAAAATATCTTCCGCGGAAAAAACAGCGCGTGCCCCCTGGCGGACAAGATCTTGGCAACCTGCGGAACACTGCGCGAAAACCGATCCTGGAACGGCATACACTTCGCGGTTTTGTTCAAGCGCAAGACGGGCGGTGATGAGGCTGCCGCTTCTGCGGGTGGCTTCCACAATCAGCACGCCAAGCGACAGGCCGCTGATCAGGCGGTTGCGGATGGGAAAGTGGCTGGCGTCAGGAGGGGCGGAAGGCATGAATTCCGTCAACAGCAGACCTTGGGAAGCAATGTGCGCAAACAGTTGCGTGTTGTTTTTCGGATAGACGACGTCAAGGCCGGTACCCAGCACAGCGACAGTGCCGCCCGCATGCTGCAACGCGGCCAGATGCGCCTGGCTGTCTATGCCCATCGCCAGGCCGGAAACCACGGTGATGCCGCCGGCGGACAGTTGTCCGGCAATTTCCCGCGCCACGGCGATGCCTTCCTGTGAGCAGTGGCGTGATCCCACAACCGCCACACAGGGGGCATGCAAAAACTGCATGTCGCCCCGGCAGTACAGCAACAGCGGGGCATCCGGCAATTCCTTGAGGCGCTGCGGGTACCTGGGATCCTGCCGGAGCAGGATATCGGCGTCGAGAGCGCACGCGCCTTCCCATTCTTTTTGGGCGTGCAAGCGCCAGGAAGCTTCGGCGAACCGGACGGCTTTGTCTGCGTGTACCTTGGCGGCGGGCCAGTCGCGCGGCTTGCGGGCCGCCTCGTACGCGCTGCCGAAATAGTCCAGCAAACGTTTGCAGGAGCGTAATCCCAGTCCCTGTGCATGCCGCAGGGCCAAGCTGGCCCAGAATTCCCTGCGCTGTTCCGCGCTGAGACGGAAGAGCGCGGAAGGCTGCGCCTGCGGCGCATGCAGGGGGAGCGAGGGGGGGAGGATGTGCTGCATGTGGGAGTGGTATCCGTAAAGCAAAGGGGGGCCTGAGCCCCCCCATGTGCGTACATACTGAACGCGTGACGCAACTTGCTATTTGTCTTCGCCTTCGGCATGAGACTGCTTGCCGGCGCCTTTGAGTCCATACATGGTCGTGGAGCCGGAGGACCAGAATTCCAGAACTTCGGTCTGGACCAGGTTGGTGAGAATTTTTTTCACGTCGCGCGGCCCCTTGCCGGGGAAGAGATCAAGGAAGTCGTTGAAGTAAAACTTGGATTTGGATTTGGACTTGCTTTGCAGAAAGTCCACCACGATTTGTTTGTCGTCAGACATGGCGTTTCT
>JAIRVN010000165.1 GCA_031253875.1 Deltaproteobacteria bacterium
GCTCGAAAAGGCAATTCCACACTAAACGTCGAAGAGCCACAAAATTGAATGGCCGCAACAGTAGATCGCTAGACCATCAAAAACCAGTGCCCCTAAACGAATTTGAAGTTATATCTCCAAGAATATGCTCCAGCACGGCGTCTGCCTGCATGGCCGCGGCCTGCATGACGCGCGGGGCGAGCGGCGGGAGGACGTCGCTCACCGCGCTGGTGAAGTCGCCCACGAGGATGAGACGGGGCGAGCCGTCCGTGTGCGTCAGCACGCGGCGCTGCATGGGGGGGCCGCCCCAGCCCGCGAGGCCCGAAGCGCTCACGCAGAAAATCCCGGCCTGCAGCGCCTCTTCCACGAACAGGCGTTTTGTCGCGGGATCATCCAGGGCCTCCACCCAGATGGGCGCAAGGGCAAGAAGGTCGGGAAGGGTGCGTGCATCAAGCCAGACTCGGCGGGCGTCAATGCGCATATCGCCAAGTTCCTGGAGTTGCTCGCTCAAAGCCAGCACCTTGCTTTGGCCCAGATGCCGGGGAAAATAATGCTGGCGGTTGAGGTTGGATGCATCCACCACATCCCCGTCCACCAGCACAAAATGCTTCAGGCCACTGCGGGCCAGCATCATGGCGCAGTTGGAACCGAGGCCTCCAGCGCCGGCAAAGCCCACGCGGGCAGCGGCAAGTCCGGCGAGTTGTTCCGCCGTCAGATGGCGGCGCAAGCCCTGTTCAAGCGCGCTGGACATCGCGATCTTCCTGCGGGATCCGGGGCAGGGGCGGGCCGGGTTCTTCCCAATCCTTGAGCACGGCCTGATAGCCCATGCGAGCGAGATCGTCGCTGAGTTCCCTGACGCTGCGCGTATCCGCGATCTGGAATTGGCCGTCGCCCGAGTGGCCACTGGCGCGGGTTCCCACAGCAGTGCTGACCCCGGCGGACATGCGGCTGACCCCCAGGGGCAGCAGATTATCGCGCAGCTTCGCGCTTTCCCGCGTGGAAAGGGTAATGCCGAGGCGCGGCATAAAACAGCGCAGCGCGCTGATATACTGAACTATATCCCGGTCAGTGACAGGATGGATATCGGTGAAATGCGAACTGCTTGGCCGCAGGCGCGGTACGGACACGCTGCATTCCACGGCCGGCCAGGCGCTTTGCAGCCAATGGGCGTGCAGGGCGGTATAGAATGCGTCGCAGCGCCAGTCGTCGAGGCCGAGCAGCGCCCCGATGCCGATGGAGCGCATGCCCGCCGCCGCCGCGCGGCCTGGCGCTTCCAGGCGGAAGACGAAATCGCGCTTGGGACCCGCCGGATGAAGCCGGCCATACAGTTCCCGGTTATATGTTTCCTGAAAAATAGTCATGCCGTCCACGCCATGCGCGAACAACAGAGCGTATTCTTCCCGCGTCATCGCGTACACCTCCACACAAACGGAGGCCATACAAGAACGTACGGCGCCTGCCGCTCCGGCAATATAGGTCGGGGAGGAAAGATGGCGCGCGTCGCCGGTCAGCAGCAACACATGGGACAGGCCGCTTTGGGCGATGGCTTCCGCTTCGCGCGCGACCTCCTCCACGGAAAGATGGTGGCGTCGTTGCCTGTTGCGGGCGTTGAATCCGCAATAGCGGCACTGGTTGGTGCAGTGATCCGACATATAGAGCGGCGTGAAGAAGGTCACCGTGCGTCCGAAATGGCGCAGATGCTCGCCGTGGGCGCGCCGGGCCATATCTTCGAGCAAGTCTGTTGCGGCGGGCGAGAACAAACGTAGCATGTCCTCCATGCGCAGATGCTCTGTGTGCAGACAGCGGCGCACATCATCTGCGCTTGCGGCATGCAGGCGCTCAAGCACGCGTTCGCGCGGCCAAGCTTCAAGTATCGGCAGGAAAGCCATTTACCGGCTTTCTCCCAAAAAGCCTGTCAAGGGAGAGGAAGCGCTGGCCTTGTCGCCTTCCGGACCGAGACCCGACAAATACGCTGTACGTCCCGCAGCCACGGCCTCGCCAAAGGCTTTGGCCATGCCGACAGGATCGGCTGCGGAGGCGATGGCGGTATTCACCAGGCAGGCTGCGGCTCCCATTTCCATGGCTTCACAGGCGTGGGAAGGTCTGCCTATGCCTGCGTCGACGATGATGGGCAGGGAGATTTCCTCAATGAGGATGGCAATCATTTCTTTGGTGCGCAGTCCTCTGTTGGTGCCGATGGGAGCGCCGAGGGGCATGACCGCCGCTGCGCCGGCATCGGCAAGACAGCGGGCGACATAGAGATCGGGATTCATATAGGGCAGGACGACGAAATCTTCCCTGGCAAGTATTTCCGTGGCTTTTGCCGTTTCGTAGCCATCAGGGAGCAGATGACGGTTATCGGCAATCACTTCAATTTTTATCCAATTGCCGCAGCCGGCGGCACGCGCCAGCCGGGCAAGACGCACGGCTTCATCTGCGGTGCGCGCGCCCGAGGTATTGGGGAGAAGCTGCATGTGCTTGGGAATGTGTCCCATGATGCCGCGTCCGCCGGGATCTACCCGGCGCAGCGCCACGGTGATGACCTGCGCGCCGGATGCCGTGCAGACCGCGGGAATGAGGGCGTCGGCCCCGTATTTTCCAGTACCGATGAAGAGCCTGCTGGACAAGCTCATGCCGCCGATGACGAAAAAATCGCCGTGCTCCGCGTTCATGCTAGCCGCCACCTACAAAATGCAATATTTCCAAGCTGTCCCCAGGTTCAAGCACTGTCTCGGCAAAGGCGTCTTTGGACACCAAGGCGCGGTTGCGTTCCACCACCACTTCCTGCGCCTTCAGACTCCGCTGATCAAGGAGTTCCAGCACCGTCAGGCCGGGAGACACATGCGCCGTTTCGCCGTTGATGAAAAGTTCCATGACATCAATATAGCCGACTCTGCGCGGCAGGTAAAATGTTTTTTTACATTGACATTTGTACAATGCGCGCCTAGAAAAACTAAGGATTTCTACAAGGGATCGCTGCCGAAACGCGCGTCGTGGCCAATGTGAAAGGAGGAGGCTAAAGAATGAATGCGTTAACTTTGGTGTTTGCGGCACTCTGCATTTTTGCGATAGGCTACCGTTTTTACGGCTTGTTTATCGCCAATAAGGTATTGGGCGTGAATGCAGCGCGGAACACGCCCGCCGTGAAACTCGCGGACGGCGTGGACTATGTCAAGACAAACAAATTTGTGTTGTACGGCCACCACTTTGCGGCCATCGCGGCCGCCGGTCCCCTGCTGGGGCCGGTGCTCGCTGCGCAATTCGGCTATCTGCCTGGCGCGCTGTGGATTCTCATCGGCTGTGTCGTCGCGGGCGCGGTGCATGACATGGTTGTCCTGTTCGCCTCCGTGCGCCACAAAGGTCGCAGCCTAGCCTACATCGCCAGCAAGGAAATCAGCAAGCCCGTCGGCATTGTCGCTTCCGTCGCCGTGTTGCTCATTCTCATTCTCACCCTGGCGGGCCTGTCCATTGCGGTCGTGAACGCGATGCACGACAGCGCCTGGGGCACCTTTACCGTGTTCGCCACTATTCCCATCGCGCTCATCATGGGTGTGTATCTCCATATCTGGCGCATTGACGATGTGAAAGGCGCGAGCGTCATCGGCGTCGTGCTGCT
>JAIRVN010000205.1 GCA_031253875.1 Deltaproteobacteria bacterium
GTGCTGATTGAGCAGCGCGTCACGGATTTCAATCACCTGGAAGTGCAGATCGTGTGTGATCGCCGGGGCCGCAATCCCGTGCATTTTGGCACTCGTAACTGCTCGGTGCAGTCCACGGGGAGGCAAAAACGCATTGAAGTGGCGCCGGGTTTCGATTCCTCGTCGCTCTCCTATTCCTTTGACGCGGCCCAGGTGCTGAAAGACATCACCGAACACTCGCTGACCATGGCCCGCAAGGTGGGTTACGACAACGTGGGAACTTGGGAATGGATAGTCACCCGCAAGGGCGAACCCTTTCTGATGGAGGTCAATACCCGCATCCAGGTGGAAAACGGCGTATCCGCGCGCATTGCCAGAGTGCGCGGCAAAGAGATCAATCTCATTGCCGAACAAATCCGTATCGGCCTTGGCGAAGCGCTTGGCTACAGGCAGCCGGACATCGACTTTGACGGCGTGGCCATAGAATACCGCCTGATCGCCGAAGATCCCGACACCGGCTTCACACCCTGGGTGGGACGCATTGACGCCTTTAGCTGGGAAGCGGCTCCCTGGCTGTATCTGCATACGCACGTGCCGACCGTCGCAGCGTACCAGATCCCCACGGAGTTCGATCCCAATCTGGCGCTTGCCATCATCTGGGGACACAATCTTGAGGAGGCCAAAGCCAGGGGCCTGGAATTTCTGCGCGCCCTCACCCTCACCGGCAAAAATCCCGCCGGAGAGGATCTCAAGTCCAACGTGGCTTTCCTCAGCGCCAACACGGAACGTCTTTTGCGCTTCTGACGCTGAAACGCGTTGCCGTAAAGGTTACAACGAATGGACAGAAGTATAGAAAAACACCTTCATGCGCTGACTGACCGTCTGCATTACATGCGCGATATTTTCGGCGGCGCCCCGAATGACAACGTGGCTCTGCTGCAAAGCAAGCTGCAGGAATACCGCGAACGCCAAACTTGGGATAACCAGGTGGATCCCTTTGCGGACATCTCCAATCTGGAAGACCTCTTTGCGTTTGTGGAGCGCAAGCTGGAAGCGGATCTCAGCCCCATGGACAAGGTGCGCATCGTACGCCATCCGCAGCGCATCTGCCTGCGCGACATTCTGGAAAACGTCTACGACAATTTCACCGAAATCGGCGGGCAGGACGAACACAGCATCGATCCCGGCATGCTGATTGCCCGCGCGTACGTTACACGGCGCCGAGGGAAAAAAACCTTTCACCAATCCGTCATGGTCATCGGCCAGGAAAAAGGCCACGGGGAAGACTTCCGCAACGGCGGTTCCGTAAAACCCTGGGGCAACGCCAAGGCGCTCCAGTATATGCGGGTCGCCGAAACCGAAGGCATCCCCATTCACTGCTATGTGTTTACCCCCGGCTCCTTTCCTGTTGAGGACTATCCCGGCGCCGCCCAGCAGATCGCCAGAAACATCTATAGCATGGCGGGTATCCGGGTACCCATCATCGCGATTTTTTCCGAAGGCGGCAGTGGAGGCGCGGAAGCCATCGGCCTTGCCGACAAGCGGCTTATGCTCTCGCACGGGTATTACTCGGTGATTTCGCCGGAAGGCGCAGCCGCCATCGAAGGCCGTCTGCGCGGCGGAGAACGCGCCTCGCCCGAACTCATTGCCCACTGCGCCCGCTATCAGTGCATCACCGCGCAAGATAACCTGCAATTCGGCTATATCGATCAAATAATCCAGGAGCCGTCCCTGGGCGCGCGTCCGCACCATTTTGACTTTTTCCGCGCCCTGCGCCAGGAAGTGCTACGGGCCACGGACGAAACCGTGCTTGCCGTGCGCGGCGCTCCCTTCTTCCGGGGCATGGCGGCACGCAGGCGCCGGACGGCTGAAAACCTTGAGGAATACCCCGTCCGCTGGGGCCTGGGCGCAACCGACAAAAAACGCCTGGTACTCCGCCGTCAAAAGAAATTCCTGAAACTTTCCCGCTTTGCCTGTGTGGACAAACGCGCCTTCTTCACCAAGCTGTTCAACGCGTGGCGCGATATGTGGCGCGGTTGCTGGTATCGCGTGAAATATGACTTTTACCGCAAGCACCAACGCACGATCAGCTTCATACTGGAAGAAATCGCAGCCGAATGGCTGCTGGTCAAAGCGCGCATGGCCGCGCCATTCAAAGCCCTGCGCTGGGGCAAAAAGCCGGTTCCCGATCCGGAGCAGGCCGCCAGCGATCTGATGGCGCTTTCCCATTGGGTGGAAGACAACCGCATCCGCCGCTGGAACTATTTGAGCCCCCGCTACAAGATCGACCGCACTCTGACCTGCCCGAACGCCGAGACGTACGGCTGCCTGGACCTGTGGGGACCGGATCTTTTCGCCGAGTTTGCGGGCGTCTGCTCCTATTGCGGGTACCATTTTCCCATGGAGCCGGAATGGTGCGTGCAAAACGTGTTTGACACGAATTCCGTCTTTGAATTCAACACGGATATTGAAGCGGGCAATCCTTTGAACTTTCCGGATTTTGACGAAAAAATCCAAGAAGCGCAGGAACGTACAGAGCACAAGAGTGGCTGTATGACCTTTGAAGCACGCATTGATAACATCAAGCTGGTGGCAGCCATGCTCATGGGCACCTTCCGCGGCGGTTCCGTGGGCGCCGCAGAAGGCCAGAAATTCATCGAGGCCGCCGAGCGCGCCAGAGAGAACCGCCAGCCGTTCCTGGCCTATGTGCATGGCACGGCGGGCATACGCATTCAGGAAGGCACGCACGGCCTCATCCAGATGCCCCGCTGCACGGTGGCGGTGCATCAATATATCGAGTCCGGCGGTCTGTATGTCGTACTGTACGACACCAACTCCTTCGCCGGACCGGTGGCCAGTTTTCTCGGCTGCTCCCCCTATCAGTTTGCCGTGCGTTCCTCAAACATCGGCTTTGCCGGACCCGGCGTGATCAAAGAGACCACCGGCATGGACATCCCCCCAAAATACCATCGCTCGTACCGCGCGCTCTCGCGCGGACACATTCAGGGCATATGGGACAGGCGGCATATCCGCGCCAATCTGAAGCAGGCCCTGCTCACCATGGGCGGACGGAATCTCTATTACCGCTAGCGGGTTTTTTATGTTGAACATTACGGAACTTCTCGAACAGCTCAAAGCCTCTCCCTACGAGGAAATCCATATCACGGTTCCGCACACGGGGCATGTCAGTTTTACGAACATTCAGCCGGGCGACGTTGTATACGGCCCGACAGGCGCATGGAAGGACAAGCCGGGAACGCAGCTTGCCTTTCTCGACCGCGAACGCAACCCCAAACCCATCTGTGCGTCGCAGAAAGGCGTCATCAGCGATGTGCGCCGCGAACTGGACGGCAGCTTTGTGGAGGCGGGCACACGCCTTGTCACCATGCAGCATGCCCTGACCCGCGAAGAAGTCGTGAACCGGCTGTTGCGCCACTCGCTGCATCTGTTTAACGCGCCGGAGCGGGCCAAGTACTATTTTGTTCCGAACGTGGATAAAAAAATCCGGACCGGGGGCGTGCGTTCCGTCGCTGTACATGACGGCATGGAAGTCTTTATCATGTCGCGCATGAAGCGTGAGGTGCCGCTCGCGTATTCCGGCCCCGGCGGATGCATCTACGAAGTATACTTCAAACATACCGACAATGTGGAGGCCGGGCAGCCGCTTGTCGGAGTATGCCCGCCCGATCAGTTGGCCTCCATTGAAGACGTGATCATGCGGGCGCAGACGGAATGGCAGGAAGAATAATGGGAAAAATATTGCAAATCCGCGTCAGCGCCTGGACCTATGACGAGGCGGAAGTGGAGGAAGCCTGGCCGCGTCTGGCGGAGCTTGCCTTCAGCGTGCCGCTCAAACACCACACGCGCGGTGTGCTGGAAATGGTGGCGGCACTGGACGATGGCCTGCGTTTCATGAACTGGCCCGCCGCCCTCAAAGAATCCATCGCGCCGGGCCTGGAGCGCGCTGTCGTCATCAAGGATCACCTGGAAGGCGCGCTTGCGGATTGGGATCCGCGCAGAGCCAACAGGCTGAGCCACGAATTGGAAGATGCACTGGACGCCGTTGAGGCTTCGTGTACACTGTCATAAATACTCCAGCTAAAACACCACGCACAAGGAAGAAGTCATGCTAAATAAAGTCATGCTTATCGGACGCTTAGGCCGCGATCCTGAACTGCGCTACACCCAGGCCGGCGCGCCGGTGACCTCTCTGCGGCTGGCTACGGATGAATCCTATACCGATAAAGACGGCAACCGCGTGGAGCGCACTGAATGGCACTCTGTATCGGTCTTCCAGCGCGCCGCGGAGAATTGCGCCAACTATCTTTCCAAGGGCAGTCTTGTATTTGTCGAGGGCAGCCTGCAAACCCGCAAATGGCAGGATCAGCAGGGCCAGGATCGCTATACCACGGAAGTCAAGGCCTCACGCGTGCAGTTTCTCGACAAGCGCGGCGAAGCGGGCGGCAGAGCGGCGGATGAAGGAGAAAATCCGCGCAAGCCCGGACGTAAACAGCAGAATGACGAGTTGGGCCCGGCTTTCCCCTCGGAAGCCAGCGGCATGGACGATATGCCCTTTTAAGCGCACTCCATGCGCGGCCCGGATTCTTACCCGATACAACGGCATGTGCTTTACGCGCTGCCGCTGTTGCTGACCATAGCGCTGCTCTGGATCATGGTGGGGCCGGATGCCTCCATGACGGCCTTTTTTTCCGCCCACCGCGAGGCGCATCCCGGCCTGACCCGCGCCATGCGGATCGTCACCGACTGGGCGAACGCCCCTGTATACATTCTGTACCTTGCGTTGTTCCTGTCGGCATGGCGCAACAGCAATGTCCCGCTGCGCAATTTTGTGCTGGGTGCGGCGGCGGGTTTTCTCGCCGCGTTTGTTCTGGGCGAAATTTGCAAAATCGCCGTCGGCAGGCAACGCCCGCTGGCAGGAGACGGCTTTGCGCCCTTTTCCTTTACGAACGCCAACCATTCCTTTCCATCCGGGCACACCATCCGCATAGTTTCCTCGACGCTCCCCCTTGCCCAGCGTTACGGCAATGTCCTGCTGCCCCTGGCCCTGGGCTGTCTTGCCGCGCTCGTGGGTTTTTCGCGCGTGTATCTGAGCTGGCATTATCCTTCAGATATTCTGGGGGGGCTTGTCACGGGCAGCATCGGCGGCTGCGTCGCCTGGCGCGTGGCGCGTTCTTCCCGGCTTTTGAAGAACAAAAAACATCGCTCATGACCCTTCACGCCAATCCAAGGACAATCTTCATGGCATCCGTCAGTGCTGTGAGATCGTGAGCGGAAAGATCACAAATTTTCTTTCCGAAGCGTTTTTTATCCGCCGCACAAAGCTGGTCACACACGGCAACGGAGTCCGGACCGGCGGAAGGCAGGGAGAGCGCAATGGGCGGGCGAGGTTTTGCCGCTGTGGAAAGGGGCACGACAACCACGGTTCCCCTGGCCAGGTTGAGCGCATTGACGGTGAGAATCACGACAGGGCGGCATTTTTGGATTTCCATGCCTTGTGACGGGTCAAAATTCACTCACCAGACTTCACCGCGCCGCATCGTCGCTCTCCGCTTCCATGATCCCGCGAAGGCCATCCGCAATAAGCCCTTCGCGCCATTCCCGCATTTCCGCTCCAAGCGCCAAGTTCTGTTCTACTTCAAGGGCTGCGAGATACAGCGGATCTTCTTCCACGGGCAACGCCTTTTCCAGCAATTTTGCCACAAACGCGCTTCTCTGCCGGGCGGGAACGGCCTGCTTGAACCGTACCGCCAAAGCATCAGGGATATGAAAAAGCAGTTGCATTGGCACACTCCTTTTTCGATAGCAATATCAATATCAATAATAAAAAGTCAAGGTAGTATGCCGCCAAGATAAAAAATCCCCGCCGGACAAGCCGCGCGTGCTGCCGTCCCGATTTCGCTCCTGAAGCTATTGTTGGACGATGGTTTGACAATTCCATGTTGACATTATGGATGAAAATAATTACATTTTCTTCGGACGAAAGTCCAAACTTAATCCCCGCTAGACTCATGCACTACGCGAGTGGCTGCGTGACTTTGACGGGGTTTTTTTGCGAGAGAGTTTCTGAATGCCAGCAATACCGCGCGCAGTCACTTTTTTTGATGGACAAAATCTGTATCGCTCCGTTAAGGCTGCCTTTGGATATACTTACCCAAACTATGACCCTGTTAAGCTGTCTCATTTTGTTTGCAATAAGCACAATTGGCATTTAGATTCTGTTCGATTCTATACGGGAATACCTACTCAAAATGACGATCCATTCTGGAATACATTTTGGATAAACAAACTCGCTAATCTTGGAAGACAAAAAGTCGTTGTCTATAAACGCTATCTTGCAAATAGAGAGAAGATTGTCGAAACATCTGATGGCGGCATTACAATGCCATACCTTGTTGAAAAAGGCATAGACGTACGCATTGCCATAGATATTATAATGTTGGCCATTAAAAAATTATATGATATTGCCGTAATATTTAGCCAAGACCAAGATTTATCTGAAATTGCCGATGAAATTCGCAATATCTCAAAAGAAAGGAATACGCACATACACATTGCATCTATTTTTCCTAAAAATGAAAATCAAGCCTACTGTCGCGGAATAAACAGAACTGAATGGATAACGCTGACAAAATCTGAGTACGATACGTGCATCGACGTGATTGACTACAGATAGCCGTTTGGTTTGAAATAAAGTTTGCCCTACCCTTTGCCCTGGATTGAGGGGCTTTGTCGTCCGTCTGTCTCCTTGCGGCGCCGGGACTGTGCGCCCCGGCGCCGTGATCAGCCTTTAGAACTCATAGCACAGGATTCCGAACAGGGGAGCGGCCGCGCACATTGAAAAAACACGGCAACGCGCTATCTTACATACTGGGGAATATTCACCAG
>JAIRVN010000247.1 GCA_031253875.1 Deltaproteobacteria bacterium
GCGGCGCCGTCATCATGGCGCGCCCGGATCCCCAATACCGGATCGAAGGAGAGGGTGCGGATATTCGGGTGGTAATGACGGAAGGTCCTCCGCAGCGTTCGCAGGATCTCGTGGCGGAAATGATGATTTTGGCAAGTAGCGCCGCGGCACAATGGGGAGAACAGCAGGGAATACACCTGTTGTACCGTGTGCAGGATGTGGTTTTCCCCAAGGAATACGCCGGAGTATGGAGTCTGCCGCATGACATGGCGCGTATCATGAAAGCCCTTGCGCCTTCGGGTTTGGATCTGAGCCCCCGTCCCCATGCTGCCTTGGGCGTACCGGTTTATAGTCCCGTGACCTCGCCCTTGCGCCGCTATCCGGATCTGGTCAACGAGGCGCAGTTGCTCCATATGCTGCTGTATGGCCGTCCGCGTTGGTCGCGGGCGGACCTGGGCGTTTTTTTGCCGCTGCTGAACGCCCGTCTTGATGCAGCCGGGCAGGTACAGCGTTTCCGCCCTCGTTATTGGAAATTGCTCTATGTGCGGCAACAGGGGGACAAGTGCTGGTGGGATGGGGTGGTGACCGAAGAGAGCGATACGTTAGTGACCGTCAGTCTGCCGCGTGAACAGTTGCTTGTGAGGGGTAAACGCAAGCTTTTCAGTGACCGGGTTTATGCTGGGCAGGCCGTACAATTGCGCCTTGGCAAAGTGAATCCCCTGGAGAATAAGATTTCCATTCTGGAAGTTGCGGAGCTGTGACATGGTTGATATTTTATGGATTCTTGCGGCGTACTTGCTTGGTTCCGTGCCTTTCGGGCTTGTGTTTGCCCGGTGCGTGCATGGCATTGATCCGCGCGAGATCGGCAGCGGCAACATCGGAGCTACCAATGTGGCCCGGCTTTGCGGCTTTGGCTGGGGAGTCTGCACTTTAGCCTGTGATCTCGGCAAGGGGCTCGCAGCCGCCGGTATAGCTTTATATATCAATCCCAATGCCATATTTGTCACTTTGGCCTCGTTTGCCGCAGTGGCGGGCCATCGCTGGTCCTGTTTTATGGGATTCCAAGGCGGCAAGGCTGTCGCCACCAGTATCGGGGTTTTTCTGCCTCTGGCATTTTGGCAGACCTTCGTCGCCCTTATCCTGTGCGTTGGATGTATCCTCCGCTCGGGATTCGTCTCCGTCGGATCCCTGGCGTTTATTGCGAGTTTGCCGTTTTTTCTGTTGCTGACAGGCGTATGGCGTTTCATTCCCTTGGCGCTCGCCGTTGCCGTGGTGATCATCAAGGCCCATGAAGCGAATATCCTGCGCCTGTTGAGCGGCGGAGAAAAAAGCTGGAAAAAGGATAAATCATAGGGAGATACTGTTGATGAACATTGCCGATCGCTTTCCCGCCGAACGCGGACGTATGGAATATGTCTGTCTGGGGTGCGGCGCGCGCCAGCCCATCGAGGCTTTGCACTACACCTGTCCGAAATGTGGCGCAGTGCTTTTGCTGGAAGATCTGGATTTTGCCCGCTTGCAAAAACAGGGCGCTGAACATTGGCGTACGCTGTTCGACGCGCGTTGCGCCAGCCGCAACACGGCGTTACGGGGCATATTCCGCTTTTATGAACTGATGGCGCCGGTACTGGACGAGCAAGACATAGTCTACCTTGGCGAAGGCAATACACCGATTATCGAAGCTTCGCCGGAATTTGCCCGTGCTGCCGGTTGTTCTTTTGCTTTCAAGAACGATGGACAGAATCCCAGTGCATCCTTCAAGGACAGGGGCATGGCCTGCGCCTTCAGCTATCTGAAGGCGCAGGCGCGTAAGCAGGGTTGGGATGAAGTACTCGCCATCTGCGCTTCGACGGGCGACACTTCCGCCGCTGCCGCCCTCTATGCTGCCTATGTCGGCGCGCCGCTTAAATCCGTGGTGTTATTGCCGCATGGAAAGGTCACGCCGGCGCAGCTTTCCCAGCCGCTCGGCAGCGGCGCCACCGTGCTGGAATTGCCCGGTGTCTTTGATGATTGTATGAAGGTAGTAGAACTGCTTGCCGACAAATACCGCGTGGCCCTGCTCAATTCCAAAAATAGCTGGCGTATTCTGGGCCAGGAATCTTACGCTTTTGAAGTGGCGCAGTGGTATGGTTGGAATCTTTCCGGTAAATGCGTGTTTGTGCCCATCGGCAATGCGGGCAACGTCACCGCGATCATGTCCGGCTTTATAAAGCTGCAGCGCCTGGGCATTATTACAAACCTGCCGCGTATATTCGGCGTGCAATCGCATCATGCGGATCCTGTATACCGCTATTACAGCGCCGATGCTTCCGCGCGTCGGTACGAGCCGGTTACGGTACAGTCCAGCGTGGCGCAGGCCGCGATGATTGGCAATCCCGTCTCCTTTCCGCGTGTGGAACGTCTGGCGGCGGAATACATAGGCATCGGCGGGGAAGGCGCTTTCCAGGTAGTGCAGGTGACGGAACAGCAGATTATGGACGCCATGATTCGGGCCAACCGCTACGGTCACATCGCCTGTACGCAGGGCGGTGAATGTTTCGCTGGGCTGTTGCGCGCGCGCCAGCTCGGTTTGATGGATACAAACGAACACGCCGTGCTTGACGCCACGGCGCACAGCCTAAAATTTGTAGGTTTTCAGGATATGTATTTCAACAACGCGTTTCCAGCAGAGTACGGTATTACGCCTGATTACAGTTTAATGAACACACCGGAATTACTGCTGGATGTCGAACAGAAAAAACGTCTGAGCGAAGCTGAATACACCGAAGCCGGCGCGGAAGCTGTGGCGAGGCGTTTGAACCTGCAAAAAAAGTAACGGAATTCCCTAGGT
>JAIRVN010000257.1 GCA_031253875.1 Deltaproteobacteria bacterium
GCACGTTGTGGGCCGGGTAAGCTGGATCATGCAGAAACTTGCCTGAGCCGATAACGGATGCGCACTCTGCCGAAATATATTTTTTGCTGCAATCATTATGAGATAAAAAAATGCTATAAAGATTCCACGTGCCTCTTGACGTTCAAGCAGCTTTAGGCTGATTACCGGCGATATCACAATGGGTGTTCTTTCCAGCAAATTTCCCCGCTGATGGGATCGGGCACGCCCACCCGGGCGGAGGCTGCGTCAAACACATAGGCGCCGCCTGTCCAGGGGTCAAAAATCTGTACCAGGGGCATGGCCGTGACCCTGGTATTTTTCAGCGGCAGGCCGTGCATCTCCGCCACGTTTTTTACGGCCTCAAAGGCCATGGCCGCATTGGTCAGGCGCACGAAAAAACCGCAGGAACGGGCCGGCATGCGGCCTTGCAGCACTGCGTTCCAGGTTTCCTCTTCAAGATTCTTTTTTCGACCGGGAAAAGTGAGCGCCCTGGCATATATTTCGCGCAGGGCGGGATAATCTATATCTTCGAGCGGCGTGCCTTCGGTGCCGAAGCATCCCATCTTCTCGACGGTCAGACCGTCATCATGCCTGAACGTACTGACAATAAGACTGCCGGAAGAGGCCGGCCCGACAATCATCCGGATGCCAGCCTGCGCGCACAGCCGTCCGGCGACAATATTCGCCTCCACATCCGTGGCGCCCAGAAAGACCAGATGCACGCCCTGCAGGGCCTCCCGCAGCCAGGCTGCGCTGTCGCCTTTGATATAGCGTGTATGGAGAGCGATGTCGCACTCGGGGTTGATGGCGAGCAGATGCCGTTTCCAGGCCTCGGTTTTGGGCATGCCCACGGATTGCTGATCAAAAGGGAGACGGTTGAGGTTCGTTGCTTCCACCCGGTCTCCGTCAATGATCACAAAACGCATGAAACCCGCGCGCACCAACAGATCAAGCACCGCGCCGTTGCCGCCCGCGCCGATCACCGCCGCGCGCGTATCGCGGATGGCTTGATGCAGCTCCCGGCTGAAACCGCTGAAGCCGAGCTGCCTGTCTACCAACGCGTCCCAGTAGGACTGCGGCATACAAAGACACCTCTAACCCAAAGCATTATTTCAGAGAGTCCAAAGCAAAGTCCAGGCCGTATTTTTTCAGGACTTCGGGCCCGGGCAGGCCGTTATCGTCCCAGCCCACCAAGGCGTAGTATTCGTCCTGGATCTTTTTCAGCATTTCCGCCGTGATCACCGCGCCCTTGTTGGGGCCTTCGGGCAGGGATTCTTGCATCACGCGCTCCGGCAGGGTATCGTCCTTGCGAGAGATGCCGCCTTCGCGATGGCTGTAGGCGCGTTGAAGGGTCAGCGTGCGTTTTGCCGCAGTTACGGCCTCGTCCAGCGTGAGGCTCCATCCGCACAGCGGGTTGAGCATTTCCGGCAGGAGGGAATACATGCGCTCCCTCCAGGTGTAGGGCACGAAATAACACAAACACACGCTGGAAATGAGCGTGCGGCCCACCAGCTCCGCAGCGGAACCGCCGTCCGTATGCGTTCCGCCGCGCGGTCCGAGAGCGTACGAATAGATCATGCCGGTGTTGCCGCGCGGATCGTGGGCGGAGAAGCCCTGCTTTTTGGACATAACAGCGTATTTTTCCGCACCGTTGCCTACTTTTTTCGCCGCTTCGCAGACGCCGCGGAAAAGAAGCTCGCCGGCCCTGCCCTTTTTATACGCGATTGCGTCCAAAAGTTTGGAAAAGGCATCGTAATCGCCCCATGCCGGGTTCACTCCGTCCAGATCTTCGGGTTTGAGCAAACCGCGTTGCACCAGTTCAGCCGCAAAACCGATGACGTTGCCCGCGCCGATGTTGTCCAGGCCCAGGGCGTCGCACTTTTCAATCAGGTGCATCATGCCGTCAAAATCTTTGATGCCGAGATTCGAGCCTTGCATGACCCCGGACTCATATTCCGGACCTTCCGCGATAAGCCCCTCAAACTTCTTGCTGTTGCGGATGACGCCCAGCTTCATGCAGTGCACCTGGCACCCCGTGCAGGCCACGTGGCGCTGCCAGAAAGTGCGGGCCGCTTCTGCCCCGCCGATGCGCGCCACATCGGCGAACCAGGAACTCTGGAAGTTCCGGACCACAAGGCTGCCGGTATAAAAATTGTTCTGTTCCAGCGAAAGGGCCGTGCCATAGGCGCGGAAGCCGGGAGCGCGTTCATTGGCGGCACTCATGTTCACCGCTTCGGCCGCAATTTTGTTGAAGGCGTCCCTGTCGGCCACGGGAACGGCTTTGCTCCCGCACACGACCACGGCCTTCAAGTTTTTCGAACCCATGACCGCCCCGCCGCCGCCACGTCCGGCCGCTTTGAAACGCTCGTGGATTATACACGCCATGGGGACGATGTTTTCACCCGCCGGACCGATGCCTATAACCTTGGCGTACGGGTCGCCGACAGCTTCCTTGAGCATCTCTTCGGACTCAAAGGTGTCTTTGCCCCAGACAGCGTCAGCGGGCTTCAGGTCCACCTGATCGTCCTTGACAGAGAGATACACGGGCTTGGCGGATTTGCCGCGCACGATGATCATGTCCCAGCCGGCCCACTTGATTTCGCTCGCTATAGCGCCACCCACGAAGGAGTTGCCGAACAGGCCGCTGATGGGGCTTTTGAAGTTGACGGAAAGGCGCGAGCTGCCGGGACATTGCGTGCCGGCGAGCGGGCCGGTTGCGAAAATAAGCAGGTTCGCCGGACCGAGGGGATCCGCGCCCTTGGGAATTTCCGTATACATAAAATAGGTGGCCAGGCCCGTGCCGCCAAGAAACTTGCGGGCCAGCGCCTCGTCAAATGTACGGGCCGTGATGGAGCCGGCACTCAAATCCACATCAAGGATCTTTCCCCAGAGTCCGCCTTTGAGAGCTGCCATGGCTTATCTCCTTTTTCCGTCCAGGTTGGGATAATACATGTTCACCATCAGCCCGTTGATAGCGTCCTGCGGGGTCACTTCACGGTACGCCAAATGCAGACCGCCGATCTGGGGGTCGCTGCGCAGGGTTTGGCCGGTTTCTTTGGACTGCCTGTCGCAGGCTTTGACGCATTGCGGATCGCCATCGCACAAATCGCAGAACAGGGGGCTGCCGGTATCGGGATGGGCGCGCAGGAATTCGGGCGGACAGGCTGCTATGCAATTCCCGCACTGGGTGCACATTTTTTCATCCACGAACTTGACCACGTTGGTTGCAGGATCTCTTACAATGGCCTTGGGCGTGGTGGGGCAAGCCTCCACACAGGGCGCATCCGGGCAATGCCAGCAGATGATGGGCACGTCCACAACGCTTTGGTGGCGCAACACACGCAGACGCGCCGTCGAGGGGCGCACAACGCCGTCGTGAAAGAGCGAACAGGCGAACACGCAACTGTTGCAGCCGGTGCATCTTCTGCGCTCGACCAGCAGCGCCTTGGCCCTGGGGGCCGCCGGGGCGGCGGCAGCGGACGCTGCCGGAGCCGGGACTTTTTGGGCTTCGGCGGCCTGAACTATTTTGCTGTTTACCAGGCTTGCAAGGGGCAAACCCATGCCGAACACGGCGGACGAAGCCAGGAACTTGCGGCGTCCGGCATCGGTTTTTTGCTGCTGTTCTCCGGTGACGCCGTTTGTTTTCTCTTCCATTGCTCACTCCATTTAGTAGCGGCTCAGTATGAAAAAGAGGGACATGGAGAAATTGGACGAATTCTCCATGATTCATAGTACATAGTAAGAAGAAACGCTGTCAATATGCCGCTGCCGGCATATATGCGCCAAGCCTTAAACATATATATTCCTCTTGATATTACCGTGTAATCATACAATGGAATCAGCGTTCAGGCGTTGTTGGTCAGGCGGGTGCTGTGGTGACGGGAGATCCCGTACTTTTTCAACTTTTCATACAGGGTGGCGCGGGCAATGCCCAGCACGCGCGCGGATCGGGTGATGTTCCAGTTGTGATCCTGCAGGGTCAGGACAATCAGCCGCAATTCATTGTTGGCGAGCATTTCGGGCAAGCTTGCACCGAGATTGTGAGCCGTGTCCTTGCCGTCGGTCTGAGCCGCCGGACGCTGAGGCGCGCAGACGCCGAAATCCGTGAGCAGTTCCGGCGGCAGGTCGCACATGTCAATGACATTGTTGCGGCACAAGCTCAAAGCGCGCACAATAACATTGCGCAATTCGCGGATGTTCCCAGGCCAGCAGTAAGTGGAAAGAGCCTG
>JAIRVN010000052.1 GCA_031253875.1 Deltaproteobacteria bacterium
CCTGTCGGTGGATGAAGTGGAACTTATCCTCGCCCAGGAGCAAAGCCGCGATCGCAATTGAAGCATACCTGGCGGCGGTTATGGATGTCGCATGGACATACTTGACGGAATAGCCCGACGGATCCGGGATTATATACCAACGGCGCCGGGCGCCGGGATGAGCGGCGCGACGTCGGGCCATATGGCGCGGGCGATGCAGGTCAAAATGATCGCGCCGATGCCGCATTTGCATACAGTACCCAAAAAACGCCCGACAAGGGCTCCCATGGCGGCCTGTACGGCCTTTTCGTGTCCCCCGCCACGCACGAGTTCCATGAGGTAGCAGCCAAGCCATGCGCCGGCCAGCGCGCCCAGCAAAGCTCCCAGTCCGAACAGGAAGGGCGCGCACATGATCGCGCCGATCACTGCGCCGACGAGCCCGGCGAATAAGCCGGAATTTGAAGAACCGTATCTTTTGGCTTTCAGGGCCAGCAAGCCGAATTCCAGCAGTTCGCCGAGCACGGCCAACCCGATAAGCAACGCGAAAAAACCGATATTCATCTGGTCTGAGGAACTGCTCATGTATTTCCAGACCACGGCCAGAGCAATGAGCATCCAGTTTGCGGGCAGGCTGAAGAAGTTCAGCAGCAGCACAAGGACCATCAGGGCGACAAAACCCCCGGCAATGGCCAAGGCGAGAGATTGCGCGAAGATATTTTCCATTATTTCTCCCGCAGATCCAAAACTCGATTGGCCTTGCCCTCACCGGTGGGCAGACTTTCGGATTGCACCAACTCCACTTTGGGCGTGACGAGAATTTCACTTTGCAAACGGCGTGCGATCTTTTGCTGTAAACCATGTAGAACGCGCATGTCTTCCACGAAGTATTCATCGCGGATTTCCACTTTGATCTTGAGGTCTTCCTTGGGGCCGTCGTTTTCGAGGACGATAAGGTAGTTCTGTCCTACTTCCGGCATGGCCATGATGACCTGTTCAATCTGCATGGGATAGATATTGACGCCTTTGACAATAAACATATCGTCCGTGCGTCCGTGGATACGATCAATGCGATGGTGCACGCGTCCGCAGGCGCAGCCGCCGGGAAGAAAACGTGTGAGATCTCGCGTACGGTATCGCAAAATAGGCATGCCGGCACGGCAAAGGGTGGTGAGCACAAGTTCGCCCGTTTCACCCGCGGCAACGTATGCGCCCGTCTCGGGGTTGATAATTTCCACGATGTAGGCGTCTTCCCACACATGCAGGCCGTTTTGTTCCTGGCATTCAAAGGCCACGCCGGGGCCGTTCATTTCGGAAAGCCCGTAGGAATTGTAGGCTTTTACGCCAAGCGCCTCTTCAACGCGCCGACGGGTCTGTTCAGTGTGAGGCTCCGCACCGATCAAAGCGATCCGCGGCGGCAGCTCCCTCGAATCTTCGCCGTTTTCACGCAACGTGTTGGCCAAAACAAGTGCATAGGAAGGGATGATATGGATGACTGTGCTTCTGAAATCCTTGATCAGCTTTATTTGGCGCAAGGTATTGCCGGCTCCGGCCGGAATGGTCATACAGCCGAGGCGTTCCGCGCCGGCATGGATGCCAAGTCCACCGGTGAACAAGCCGTAGCCCGACATGTTTTGGAAAACATCAGAACGCCGCACCCCCACCATGTACATGCAGCGGGCCATAAGCTCGGCCCAGGAGTTCAGATCGTTGCGGGTATGACAGACAGCTATGGGCGTGCCGGTGGTGCCGCTTGAGGAGTGCACACGCACGATATCCTCGCGGGGCACGCACAGCAATCCTTCAGGATATTGGGATCGCAGGTCGTCCTTGGTGGTAAACGGGATGCGCCGGATATCGCCCGGTACACGAATGTCCGCAGGCGTAATCTTTGCCTCCGCAAAACGTTCGGCGTAGAAGGCGCAACGCCCCGCTTGCTCCACTGTGTTGCGCAGACGCACGACTTGCGCGGCTTCAATGCTTGTCCGATCCCATGTTTCAGCATGATCAAAGAATTCCATATGCGTCCGTAGCGTGGTCTTATGGTTTAAATGCAAAAAAGAATGGTAATCTATATAGAATACCGGCGCAACTGCGCTCGACAAAGCTTTCTTTATGAAGTAAAAATGCGCATAGCGCCAGATGTTCGTCGGAGCACATTTTGGATTTTCGCTGTATCGCGCTGTTTGGCCATAAGCTGCGCTGGCATCGTTCTTTTTCGCCCCTTGTTACACGAGGTTGTGTCCATGAGTTTTGTATTTGACAAAGCCGAGTGTCAGAATATCCGCAAAGCGTTGCGCAAGGAATGGCTGCTGACGAATGGCTGCGGCGACTATTCTTCCAGCACGATTCTTGGCTGCAACACGCGCAAATACCACGGGCTGCTGGTGGTGAACGTTCCAGGCAGGCCAGGGCGTTTTGTTTTGCTGAGCGCCATTGAAATGTCGGTGCAAGGCGGAGAAAAAGAGTTTTGCTTTTCTTCCAGAAAACATCCAGGCGTGTTCCATCCGCGTGGACATGAATATCTTGACCGCGTAGCGGTGGACGACTGGCCCAGTTTTCATTACCGTCTGGCGGATTTGTTCCTTACCCGCGAATTTGTCCTGCTGCGCAAACGGCAGGTTTTGCTCATACGCACCACTGTCCGGGTGGAAGGCGCGCATCCGCCCCTTACGTTACGGGTCAAGCCGCTTCTTGCCTTCCGGAGCTTTCACGGCACGACCAAGGCCAACCCGCATATCAACACGCAAGTTGTTTCCATCCACAACGGGGTGACGGTGCAGCCGTATCCTGACCTGCCGTCTTTGTTCATGCAGGGGGACAAGAAAACTCGTTTTCATCCCGCACCCGACTGGTACCACAATATTGAGTACCTCGTCGAAGAGGAACGCGGTTTCCCATATTCAGAAGACCTCTTCAATCCAGGGGCGTTTGAAGACCCCATTAGTCACGGTCAATCCAGCATCCTGGCCATCGGCACGGAAGAGATGAAGGCAAACCTGCACGAATTGTGGGAAGAAGAAACCGGCAGACGCCGGACGCTTATTGCAGCAAAGGCGAGTCTGGACGCACATTTTGCGCGGGAAGCAGCCCGCTTTCTGATCACGGATCCACAGGAAAACTGGAATGTCATAGCCGGGTATCACTGGTTCGACTGTTGGGGACGCGATGCGCTGATCAGTTTGCCCGGCCTCACCTTCTGCGCGGGCAGGATGACCAAGGGCGTACGTGTTTTGCAGAATATAAGCCGTACAATGCAGGATGGTCTCGTCCCCAACTATTATTCAGGGGATGGCAGCCATGCCTGGAACTCTGCTGACGCCTCTCTATGGTATGTCTGGGCGGTACAAAAAATGTTGGCCCATGCGCCGGAACATCTGCCCGTGCTACGGGAGGAGTTTTGGCCGAAGATCAAAGAAATTCTTGTTGCCTATCAGCAAGGCAAACACCGGGACATCTATACGGACGACGCCTGCATGCTCCATGTCGGCAACGCGAACACGCAGATGACCTGGATGGATGCCCAGGTGAACGGCAGGCCGGTTACCCCGCGTTACGGATGTCCTGTGGAGATAAACGCCCTGTGGTATAACGCCCTGGCGTTTGGCGATTATCTTGGACAGCTCTTTAAAGAACCGGACTTCTGTTGCTCGCCCTTGCTCAAGATGATGCGCGAAACCTTCCGCCGCCGTTTCTGGATCAACCGCCGCGGAGGGTATCTGGCGGATGTGTGGCGCGGCGGACAAAGCGACGCGTCTATCCGGCCCAATCAGATATTTGCGATATCCTTGCCGTATCCTGTGCTGGAAGAAGAACTGCAGCCTTTTGTGGTGGAATGCGTGCGTAATCATCTGCTGACGCCTTTTGGCTTGCGCACTCTTTCCCCGAGCGATGCAGGGTACGAGGGCAGCTATGAAGGCCCCCCGGAAAAGCGTGACGCCGCCTACCACCAAGGAACAGTCTGGCCCTGGCTTTTGGGGCACTACACCGAAGCGCTGCTGCGTGTAGCTTGGGATATTCCCGCCGCAGTGAGCGCGTTACTCACCAAAGTGACGCCACTTTTCACCCAACACCTGGGCGAGGCTGGTCTGGGTTCCCTTTCTGAAATATTTGACGGTTCTCCGCCCCATTTGCCAAACGGCTGTATCGCTCAAGCTTGGAGCGTGGCCGAGTGCCTGCGTCTTCTGCGCCTGTCGCAACGCGCCGCGCCCGAAACATATGCCAAATGGGAAGTTTCGCTGCCCGAAGCAAGGAGTATGGTATAATGCGCGTTCTTATGCTCGGTTGGGAATTTCCTCCGCACATAAGCGGCGGCTTGGGCACGGCATGCTTCGGCATGACGCGGGCTCTCGCCAGAACGGGCACAGAGGTGATTTTCGTTTTGCCGCGTTTGCGGGAAGCCGCTGGCGCAGGCGAGCATGTCAAGCTGTGTTCGGCTTCCGGCACGTATGTCCAGCACGAAATCATACCGATTGGGGCATCTATTCGCGAACTTTGGGAAGACAGGCTGACCATACGACCGGTAGATGCCCTGCTTATTCCCTACGCCACGCCGGAAAGCTATGAAGAATACCTCAGATGGCGGCAACAGACGGATCTGGCCGGAGAGAGCGCATCTTTCTGCAAAAGTTGGGAAGGAGTCATTGAACTGAGCGGCGGATACGGGCCGAATCTGATGAGCGAGGTGTTCCGTTACAGCCAGGCTGCGGCCGCCATTGCGTTACGGGAGGATTTCGACGTCATTCACGCACACGATTGGATGACCTATCCCGCAGGCATGCTGATTAAAAAATTGACGGGCAAACCGCTTGTGACGCATATCCACGCTACGGAATTCGACCGTAGCGGACAGGGCGTCAACCATGAAGTGGCGCGCATTGAGCGCATGGGCATGGAATATGCTGATAGTGTCGTAGCGGTGAGCCATTTCACCAACAATATCGTGCAGGTCAATTACGGCATCTCGGCGGAAAAGATACGCGTTGTGCATAATGCCGTCGCCCGTTCCGATGTGCAGGCAAAATATATTGTGGCGCCGGAACAGCGCCATGAAAAAAGGATCTTGTTTCTTGGGCGGGTTACCTTTCAAAAAGGGCCTGATTATTTTATCGAAGCTGCGAAACTTGTTTTGGACATCATGCCGCATGTGCGTTTTTTTATGGCGGGCAGCGGCGATATGCTGCCGAGGATCATTCGTCGGGCCGGGCAATTGCGCATCGGCCACCGTTTCCATTTCACAGGTTTTTTGCGCGGCAAGGATGTGGATCGGATCTTCGCCATCAGCGATTTGTATGTCATGCCGAGTGTATCGGAACC
>JAIRVN010000195.1 GCA_031253875.1 Deltaproteobacteria bacterium
AGTTCCATGCCTTGGCGCATATGCGTCGCCCTCACAGTCTTTTTGATTTCTCTGGCCTATGCCCTGCCCAGCGTGCCCGGCATCAGCGAATCCTTTTTGGGGCGTATGCTGCCCGCCAAACAAATCAGCCTTGGGCTGGATTTGAAAGGCGGCATCCATCTTACGCTCGGCGTCGAGGTGAGCAAGGCCATCGCGAACAGCCTGGCCCAGACTGGCCATGACCTGCGGGTCGCGGCGCAGGACGACGGCGTGACGATACTGCGACCGCGTGTGATTGCGGGGAATGTGCTGGAATTTACCCTGCCCAGGGGAGACCAGAAGGAAAAATTCCAGGAACTGGCCGCCAAGAAGTTTGCCGTGCTTGTCCTGGGCGCGCCCGTCGCGGCGGAAGCCGGACAGTTGCGCTATACGGCGCGTTTTACGGACGAGCATATCAAGCAGTTGTCCGACATGGCGCTGGAGCAGGCCCTGCGCACCATCCGCAACCGTATTGACCAGTTCGGCGTGGCGGAACCGGATATCCGCAAACAGGCCGACAACCGCATCCAGGTGCAGTTGCCGGGTCTTTCGGACACCAAGCGCGCAGTGCATCTCCTCGGCCAGACGGCCAACCTGGAATTCCATCTTGTGCGTGACGATGTGGATCCGGCCAAGCCCGTGCTGCCTGCGGGAGTGGCGATTTACCCCATGCTGGATAAAAAGGCCGACGGTCTTGAAAAGAGCATCGCCCTGGACAGGGACGTGCTGCTTACCGGCGCCGACGTCAGTGACGCCCGTCCGGCTTTTGACAATATGAACCAGTCGTATGTGGTGCTCAACTTCAACAGCCGGGGCGCCGTGATTTTTGAGCGCATCACCGGGGAGAATACGGGGAGGCGTCTGGCCATTGTGCTGGACGGCAAAGTGTATTCCGCCCCCAATATCCGCGAACGCATCGCCGGGGGCCGGGCCAGCATTACGGGAGGCTTTTCCACGGCGGAAGCCCAGGACCTCGCTATTGTATTGCGTGCGGGGTCCTTGCCCGCTCCCGTGTCCGTGCTGGAAGAGCGCACCGTGGGACCGAGTCTCGGGCAGGAATCCATAGACAGCGGCATCAAGGCCGCCATGCTGGGCGGCGTGCTGGTGGTGGTGTTCATGGCGGTCTATTATGCCGTAAGCGGTCTCATTGCGGACGTCATGCTCGTGTATACCATGACCATGCTCATGGCGGGTCTGGCAGCCTTCGGCGCCACGCTGACCCTGCCGGGCATCGCCGGCATCGTGCTTACCATAGGCATGGCGGTGGACGCCAACGTGCTTATCTACGAACGTATTCGCGAAGAACTCCTGCACGGCCTGACGCCGCCGGCTGCCGTCAAGGCCGGCTTCGAGCGCGCCTCTATCGCCATCACGGACTCAAACCTCACGACGATCATTGCCACGGCCATCTTGTACCAGTTCGGCACCGGACCGATCCGGGGTTTCGCGGTCACGCTTTCTCTTGGCGTTGCGGCTTCCATGTTCACCGCCGTGTTTGTTTCCCGGATAATCTTTGAACTGTGGGCGCGCCGGGCGGGTCCCAGGGGCCTGAGTATTTAGGAGTCGAGCGATGGGTTTTACCCTTATCAAGGAAACACATATCGATTTTGTCGGACAGCGTTACATAGCCTATGTGCTGTCCGTTATTTTTCTTGTTGGAGCGCTTATCTCCATGTGGTACAGCGGCGGTTTGCGCATGGGCATCGATTTTGCCGGGGGCGTCATTGTCCAGGTGCAGTTCCAGCGCCCCGTGGATGACGAAGCGCTGAAGCACAGCCTGGATACGGAACATCTGCCCGGTCTTTCCACGCAACGCTTCGGCGAGGGCGGCCGCGACTATTTGCTGCGTTTTTCGACGCTTGACACTTCGGCTCAGGAATTGCGCGACAACGTTCTCAGAGCCTTGAAAGCGGCGTTTCCGGACAATGGATCGGACATTGCGCGTCTGGAAATGGTGGGGCCCAAAGTGGGAGCCGATCTGGCGCACAAGGCCATGGAAGCGCTGTATTATTCCGTATTGCTCATCGCCGTATATATTTCCGGCCGCTTTGAATACCGCTGGCTGGCCGCCGCCGCCATGGCTGCGGCCCTGTGGGGCGGCGTCTACGCGGTGAGCCTTTTCGGCGTGGGTACGGGCGGGCTTGTTGTGGTGGCGCTTGTGATCACCATCGTCGTATCCTGGCGGCTCAAATTGAATTTCGCCCTGGGGGCCGTGGTAGGACTGCTGCACGACGTGTTCATCACCTTGGGCATACTCACCGTGCTGGGCAAGGAGATCGATCTGAACGTGGTGGCCGCCTTGCTCACCCTGGCAGGCTGGTCACTGAACGACACCATCATCGTCTATGACCGCATCCGCGAAAATCTGCGCAAGGCGCCCACGCACGAGCTTAGCGTCATCATCAACGACAGCATCAACCAGACCCTTTCGCGCACGCTGCTTACCAGCGGTACCACCTTTGTGGCCGTGCTGTCGCTGTTTCTGGTGGGCGGCGGGGTCATCCACGATTTTGCATTTACCATGCTCGTGGGGGTTATTATCGGGACGCTTTCGTCGATTTACGTGTCCGCGCCTATCCTGTTGGTTCTCGGCACGACCGAGCAGTATGTGCATATTCAGCGACAGCAAAGCTATGAAAAACCCGGCGAACACGGGATAGTGTGATTGATTCGTTACGCTTGCCGTGATCTTGTCGAGGCGCGTCCGCGTGTGCGTACAGGCCCGCGCCGTTCCCCCGCCCGCGTTGTCCGCGCCGGAGGAGGCCGGTTGCCGTTGGCGAGCGCCCTGACAGGCGTTTGCGGCAAGGGAGCGCTTTTCAGGTGCACATCCAGTTGCGGGAACGCTACTTCCACCTTGTGCAGCGCAAAGGCCGTCGTCAATGCTCCCCGTAGTTCGGAGGCGATGGACGTTCCATCGTTATAATCGTTGACCCAGAAGCGCAGCGCAAAATCCAGCGTACTGCCGCCGAAGCCGGCAAAAAGCGCGGCGGGTTTGGGGTATTTGAGCACACGCATGTTGTCGGCGGCGGCATCAAGCAGCAGTTGCTGCACCAGCTTGTGATCCGTGCCGTAGGCCACGCCCACGGTGATCTCGCGGCGCACCATGCGGCTGTTGCGCGTCCAGTTGATGAGCCGCGTGGAGATGAACTCGGAATTGGG
>JAIRVN010000201.1 GCA_031253875.1 Deltaproteobacteria bacterium
TTGCAGTCAAGCATGGCTATGCGGCCCAGGTGGCGGCCGCCTTCAAATTCGTTTTGCAAAAAAGCATCCACAATAGCGAGCGCGAGACCGGCGCCGACCACGCGTTCTCCCAGGCAGAGTACGTTGGCGTTGTTATGCCGGCGCGCGACGCTGGCAAGGAATTCATTGGTGCACACTGCGGCGCGGATGCCTCGGAAGCGGTTGGCCATCATGGACATGCCAAGTCCGGAGCCGCAGATGAGAATGCCGAGTTCGCCGCCTGCCAGCACCGCCTTGCATAGAGCCTGCGCATATATGGGGTAGTCGCAGCTTTGCGTGCTGTCGGCGCCGTGATCCCGCAGGACGCGGTCCTGCTTGGCAAGGTGATCGAGCACAATGCGTTTCAGGGCAAACCCGGCATGATCCGAGGCAATGTGAACGGTCTTCGACATGAGGGCTCCATGTTGCGTATTCAGAGGCGTTTCATCTGGCGCATGGGAAGCAACGGGGCGCCGGGAGGCAGCTTGAGTTCCAGTTGCTCCGGCGTAAACGGCTGGTCCGGCCGATGACGTTCCTTGACCAGCAGGATGGCATAGTTGCCGTTTGCATGGCGCGCTTCGATCTGCGCCGGGCGCGGGAATGTCTTGTCGTCGTCATAGGTGAAGGTCAGACTCCAGCCG
Source organism: Deltaproteobacteria bacterium (assembly GCA_031253875.1). Lineage (GTDB taxonomy): Bacteria > Desulfobacterota > Desulfovibrionia > Desulfovibrionales > Desulfovibrionaceae > WRKB01. The sequence continues at coordinate 660 of JAIRVN010000201.1, forward strand.
TCTTTTTCCGCCTTCCAGCTTCGCGGCAAACCCTGCGAATCCAATTCCAGCACGCCGCCGGGTTTCTTTTCCGGGAGCATGAGGCTCATTCCGCCATTGTGCGTGCTACGCGGGTCTTTGGGCGGTGTAAGGCCGAACACTGCACCGTAATCGCCCGCCAGCAGAGCAGCAAGATCGCGCAATCCGAAAGGAAGCGGCAGGCCGTAGGCCAGCAGGCTCTGTTGTGAACCATCATGGTAATAGGCGCGGTTTTCCTGTATGGAATAGACAAGAAAACGCGAGTCGGTCTGCAGAATTTTGGCGGCGCTTACGCCCACTCCAGCCCGCACGTCGAGACGAATGGGGCCGCTGCCGTTTTCCCAGAGCAGCACGATGACCCGGCGTCCGTCATCATTGCCGCCAAAGCGCAAGCTGGCTTGTACGCGGGAGGGCCGGCTGTGTTCCTCGGCGCTTTGAGCGGAGTATTGCAGATAGCTTGTCCAGATGTTCCGGGCCGTGGTTGGTTCGAGAGGCTTTTCGCTCTGTCGTGCCGCGCAGGCGTTGAGCAGGAACAGGGCGGCCACGAGGCAGAGCAGAGCACGATCACAGGGCGGGATTTTCATATTTTTGACAGCCTTTCGCGGATGCTGTCGGCATTTTTGGGCGTGAGTTCAAGAGCCCTGGCATAGCCCTTGCGGGCTTCTTCGGTTTTGCCGAGGGCAGCGGCTATATCACCGTAATGTTCCCAGATGGCCGGATCGTCGGAACTGTCCATACTGACGACCTTGCAAATACTTTCCCAAGCGGCGTCGAATTTGCCGAGCCTGTACTGCGCCCAGGCAAGCGAATCCAGAATATAGGCAAGATCGGGCGCCAGTTCAACCGCTCTGGTCAAAAGTTTGAGGGCGCGGGGAAGTTCGCGGTTTTCGTCCGCCAGCGTGTAGCCCAGGTAGTTGAGAGCCTGATAATGCTTGGGATCAGCCTGGATGATGCTTTCCATAGCGGCAAACGCAGCCTTTTTATCGCCGCGTTCATCCAAAAGCGAGGCGCGCAGAAAGGCAAGATCCAGATCAGCCGGCCAGTTGCGCATACCAACATCCGCCAGCTCCAAAGCCGTGTCCATACGTTCCATGGCCGCCAACTGGCGGATTTCAAGCCGGAAAAGTTTCTGGTCTTCAGGGTTTTTTTTTCGCTCTTGTTGCAGGAAGGCCAGAGCTTCTTCCTTTTTGCCCAGCATACCCAGAAGTTGGATCCTGAGCGGAATGGCACGCAGGTATGCCTGGCTGCCCGGAGAGATATGTTCCATCCAACGGAGAGCTTCTTCCGGGGCGTTGTGTGCGTCAATGGCGATACCCGCAAGATAGAAATACAGTTCTTCCGGTGGATTGGGACGTTTACGCAGTTCTTCCAGCAGACTTTCCGCAGCCTTCCATTGCTTGTTCTCCAAGAAAACACTCGCGGCGCTGAAAAGAAACGACGGGGAGTCCGGCCCCTTGCGCGCATATTCCAGGGCGCGTTCCGTTTCACCCAGGTTTGAGGACAGGGCCACCAGCCGCAGCAGCAGGTCCGGGTTGGCCTCGGAAAGACGCAGGAGTTCTTCATATGCCTGCCGGGCATTTTTATGATCCTCGCGTTTTTCATACAGCAGGGCAAGTTCCACCCATGCCTCGATGAGTTTAGGGGCTTTCTGCACCGCAACGGTAAAATGGCGCAGGGCATCGTCCTGGCGTCCCAAGCCGTTCAGCGCCCGCGCGTGGTAATATTCAACGAGGTAGTTGCGGTCTTTTTGCGGCAACGCTGAAAAAAGCGCATTCGCCTCCTCAAAGTGTTTGAGTTTCACAAGCAGCAGGGCCAGTTCTATCTTGGCATCCGTCACTTCCGGATATTTTTTCGAGAAAGAACGCATGTGTTTGACGGCTTTTTCCGCCTGCCCGTGGTCGAGCAGCGCTTCGGCCATGAGCAGATTCAGACTCGTGTCGCCGGGATACGCGGCCAGGGCTTTTTCCAGAATCGGGAGAGTGCGGGCGGATTTACGCGCCATAAGCCAGACCGAGCTGTCCAAAAAAATCTGCACGTTCGGCGCCAACACAGCGAGTTTGTCCAGGGCTTGCAGCACTTGCGCTTCATTGTCGCTGCGCATGCCAAGGTCAAGGAGCAGGTAGTTATAGCTAATCTGCGCTTGGGGGGAGAGTTTCCAGTTTGTTTCCCGCGCAGCGTTGTATTCCTTGGCCCGAGCGGCGTGACCGCCGCAACCGAGCAAAGCGTGCGCGAGGACAAAGGCACAAAGAAAAATAAGGCTGAGACGGGGCATGTGCATTCCTTATCAGTGCGAAACAGCATCCGTCAGGATCGGAGCCATTGTTCGGAGAAATCTTTTATATCCGTTGCAAGATGTTGTTTCAACTTCTGCAGCAAACGCGTCTCCAACTGACGCACCCGCTCGCGTGTGATA
>JAIRVN010000249.1 GCA_031253875.1 Deltaproteobacteria bacterium
TCGGCGTCGATGGCGGGGAGAATCGTATCCTGTATCATGCTGACAAAAAAATTGACAAAACGGAACGCCGCCAACAGTGGGATGATTTTATAGGTATTGTAAGTAACTGCCAGCAGGACGACATTGAGCAGATTCGATCCAATGAGTAGAAAACGCTTGCCATAGCGCTTGACAAGGAAAGGGGTAGCCAGCATGCTCCATAGGCCCGCATTGTTAACGATCAGATCAATGAGCGCCTTTTGCCCGCCGCTCATCAGGTGTTGGTAATCATATGCCCAGTTGAGCAAATCATTGGAGTTACCTTCCAAAAAGCCAACCCAGTTGGCTGCGCAAATGATCCAGAAATTCTTGTTTCTCGCCACGGCCTTGAGCGTCTGCAAGATGTCGATCTTGTTTACATGCTCGCGGCTCTGGATAATGCGTTCCTTCGTACCGAAATAGCCGATGTAGCCGATGGCCAGGCCCAGAACGCATATCGGGATGTAGGCCCAGCGGTAGAGGTTGAGGTCCACCGTGCGGTTAGGTAGAAAGCCGGAAACAATGGTGAAAAGAGGATTGTAGATGCTGGGCGCCAGGCTGTAAATGATAGCGGACACCGCATAGATATTCTGGCGCTCCTGGGAGTTGGGCGACATGACCATGACCAGATTGTCGTAGCCCAGACCGTACAGCGGCCAAAAGAACTGGATGCCCAGGTGCAGCGCCAAGATAACTGCAACCTTCATCCAGTAGCCGGAACCGGAGACGCCGCCCTCCGGCAATTTGTCGAAGGGGAACCACACAAAGGCAAAGCCCAGCAGGAGTGTCGGAAAACCATAAAATTTCATGAAGGGACGAAAACGCCCATCCTTGCTGCGGGAATTGTCCACCCAGCTGCTGCGCAGCATCGTGAAGAAAAAGCAGATGATGATGGCAATGATGTTCATCACCTGGATATGCATGGGTTCCACGCCCATGGCCTGTGCGACAATCTTATTGGACACCCCCAGGCCGATCTGCGACACCAGCGCGCCGGCCCACGATTTCCCGAATTGGCCCACTGAAAAAGCGATGGTCTCCTTATATGGCACATAGTTGCCTTTTGCGGGCTTGTTCCAGTGCAACGTAAAATCGGCCACGGTTTCCTTTAACCGCCCGATGAATGCCGGCTCAGCCATATGTTGTCTGCCTTTCATTTTTACACAGTATAACATAAATTTATGCACACTGCAATCATTTCATAAATGTCGAGCAAAAGATCTGTCATTCGTCACAAAAAACCTCGCAAACACGCAAAGAACAAAAGCAAGAGCCGGCTGAACAGTAGGTGAAGCCGTTACCGTCACCGCAGACACGCTGCCGAGCAAAGAATTTACGTTCTGGACGGGTGGTGTTTTTTCAGGACTCTCAAGCATGAGGAGATTGTCGTGCTGAACACGCCCTTCAGAAGAAAAAGTGCGTCTGATGAATAAAGTGAAACCTGCGAATGCATTACAGTGTGTGTATTCGCAGGTTTTTCTTGCTCAGGAACCAAAGGTAAGCAACAGCGCTTGGCAATCCCAGTCATGCTCTATACAATGGATGAAGACAAAAAATGCAAAAACCGCAATCTTCTCACAAAAACCGCGATTTCAGCTTTTCAGTTTTTCATGTAATCCAGCAACTTGTGAAAAATGGTTGTTACGGAGACCGTAGGGAGGAATGCCCGGAGATACAAACGCTTGATAACATTTGAGTTGTCGAATGTTTAGACTATCATACACCGCGGACAGACTCGCGTCAATAGGTTAAAAGCCGAATACAAACGATTTAACACGGGGAAATAAACGAATACCAGATGTTGGTGTGGGCAAATAGATGGTCTCGGCAATTTCAGGGGAACGATTGCCAAAAAATAACCAGATTCTTTAGCCGTCCGGATAAGCCGTCGAAAACAGCCGATAAAAGCACGAGGAGGATGGGTAATGGCACGTCGAGGGGAAAATATTTACCATAGGAAAGATGGGCGTTGGGAGGGCCGGTATATCAAGGGCCGCAAGCCCGACGGCAAGGCTTGCTTCGGCTCGGTGTACGGCCGCAGCTACGGAGAGGTGAAGAAACGGCTGATGCCGTTGAAGGCCGTGTACGGTGGGAGTAGCCGGGAAGTCAAGAACACCCTGCCCTTCCGCGAGTACCTCCTGGCACACCTGGCCCAAAAGCGCGCCGGCCGGATCAAGGATTCGACTTACGGCAGCTACTACCGCATCGTACACATCCACCTCCTGCCTTCGCTGGGCCAATGTCCGATGGATCAGCTTACGCGGCGGCATGTGGAGTGTTTCCTGGAGGATTTGCGCAAAGCCGGCCAGAGCGACGGCAGCGTCCTGAACATATTTAGATTTTTGGCCGGCGTGACCAGGCAGGCGACGCAGTCCGGCGCGATGGCGAAGGACGCCTGTGCGGAAATCACGCTGCCCAAGCCAAAACGCAAGAGAGTCAAGGCCTTGACGCGCGTGCAGCAAAGCAGCCTGGAGCGCGCGGCCATGGCATCCAGCGGCTCCCCTGACTGCCTGGATATCCTGATTGCGCTGAATACCGGCCTGCGGCTGGGCGAGATCTGCGCCCTGCGCTGGGACGAGGACATTGACCTCGACGCCGGCGTGATCCACGTGAACCACACACTCCAGCGGCTGAACCTGTATGGCCGTGGCATTGGAACAGGCGCGAAAACGGCTATTGTGCTCGACGTGCCGAAGAGCGAAGCCTCGCGGCGGGATGTCCCGATCAACAGCGCCCTGCTCCGGCTGCTCCGGCTGCGGCGGCAATACGCGCAGGGAGAATACGTGATCGAGGGGCGCCGGGGCCGGCCCGTGGAGCCCCGCGTGCTGCAATACCGCTTTGAAAAGCTG
>JAIRVN010000073.1 GCA_031253875.1 Deltaproteobacteria bacterium
TCTTCGTCGCTCAGGCTGGCGGGGCGGCGCAGGCGCGCGACGTCCACGCGCGCCCTGGCGCCCAACATGCGCATCATCAGTTGTTCCATGGACATTTCCAGGGAGAAGACGCAGACCGGGATGTTGTCGTCTACAGCCGCGTTCATGGCCATGTTCAGCGCAAAGGCCGTCTTGCCCATGGAAGGACGGGCCGCCACGACGATCAGGTCCGAAGCTTGCAGCCCGGCGGTCAGGTGATCCAGACGACTGTATCCTGTAGACACGCCAGTGACCACTTCGTGGCTTTTCGCGAGTTTGGTCAGGCGATCAAAGACCTTGGCGGTCAAATCTTTGCTGGATTTGAAAGCTGCGCCCGCAGTGCGTTGCGAGACGGCGAAAATGCTCTGTTCCGATTCGTCGAGCAGACTGCCCACTTCGCGCGCGGCATCGTAGCAGTTGCTGATGATGCCTGAACAGGCGGCGATTAATTGGCGTTGCAAACCCTTGTCGCGGACGATGACGGCATAGTGGGCTGCGTTTGCTCCGGACACAACGGCTTCTGTCAGTTCGGCCAGAAAAACGGCGCCGCCCGCCTGTTCAAGCACATTGCGCGCCATAAGGTGTTCGCTGACCGTAACGATGTCAATGGGGGCGGATTTGCGGTACAGTTCCAGAAAAGCATCGAAGAGAATCTGGTGGGCGGGCAGGTAGAAGTCGTCCTTCCGCAGCATGTCCACGATGCTGTGCATGACGCCGGGATTGAGGAACACGCCCGCCAGAACGGCCTGTTCCGCTTCAACGCTGTGCGGAGGAACACGGCGCAACAGCACGCTGGAAGCACGTTCCACGGCGTGCTCCGTGCGCGTCATAACGCCCCCGGCGTGGCCGGGAGCGTTATCGTCGCTGCTAGGCGGATTCGAGCTGTCTCGCCTGGTCTGCGTCGGCATCAGGCTGGGCCTCGGCTTTGGGTTCGGCGTGATGGCCTTCGGGCGCCACCATTACAGTCAGCGTGGCCATAACGTCGGCGTGCAGGCGCACCCGCACGAGATGTTTGCCCAAAGTGCGGATGGGCGTATCAAGAAGGATACGGCGGCGGTCAATTTCCATACCGGCGGCCTGCAGACTCTCGCAGATCAGGGTGTTGGTGACGGAGCCGTAGAGTTTGTCGTTTTCGCCCACGCGCATTTCAATGCGTACTACATAGCCTTCCAGCCTGGCTGCCATGTCGGCGGCGGAAGTGCGCAGGGCATCCATTTTGGCTTGCAGTTTTTTGCGTTCCAGTTCAAAGACTTTCAGATTGGCCGGAGAGGCGGGCATGGCAAGGTTTTGGGGCAAGAGGTAGTTGCGCCCGTACCCATCCTTGACGGTGACCACATCGCCAAGGTGGCCCAGATTTTCCACATCGGCCCGGAGTATGATTTTCATTTCCAAGCCTCCTTAAATCATGCTTTTTTTCTTGACATCGCTGGCATGCGTTGCCGTGTAGATCAGCAGGGCCATCTGGCGGGCGCGTTTGATTTCGCGGGTCAGGTGGCGCTGATGCTGCGCACAGGTGCCGGTGATGCGGCGGGCGATAATCTTGCCGCGTTCGGTGATGAAGTCGCGCAGGATATCCGGCCGCTTGTAATTCAAGGGCAAATCCTTATCCGAGCAGAAGCGGCAGAATTTGCGGCGGGGAGCGAATTTTTTCTTAAAAGCCATTACGCATTCTCCTCTTCCAACTGGTCGCTCAGTTGCACGGTCATGAACTTGAAAATGCCATCCGAAATGCGGATATTGCGCTCAAGTTCCGCAACAGCGGTTCCCGGGGCCGCGTATTCAAGGCGCACATAGTAGCCCCGCATCTGCTTGCGTACCGGGTAGGCGAGATCGCGCATGCCCCAGTGGTCGGCCACGATGATACGGCCCTGTTCGCGCGCCAGTACGTTCGCGAGATTGCCAAGCAGGGTCTCGCGAGCTTCTGCGGCCAGCTCCGGAGAAAGGAGCAGCAGGGTTTCGAATTTCCTCATCTGAATTCTCCTTATGGGCGTTATGGCCCGCGCCATCCGACGCGAGCAAGGATCTTACCTATATAGAACGGGTCAAGGGAAGTGTCAAGCAGATTGTTTGCAAGTTTGGGCGCCTGTCAGAGCCAATTGAAACCACCTCATATACATGCTCACTACGCTCACTTTTCGTGACAATGCTTGTTGTATAAGGTCATTATCACGGCATTTTTTTTGGTGGCTGCGAGCAGCCAGCGACAGCCTTCTTTTTTGTCGCGAGGCACTTTATCCCCATTTAAATACATTAACCCCAAGAATTCTTGAGCTTCTGGGTCTCCATTTTCAGCGTCTCTTCGAAGCGAGTTCAATGCATCTGGTTGTTCAGATGCCGGAACGTTTTGTGCCATCAAGCTCAAAAGAGAAGCACAGCAAAGACAAACAAGATATTTAAGCAAGGTGCGCATTGTAATACTCCCTACTGCTCCAGATCATGCGGCCTATTTTCCATACTGGCAGCCAAACCGCCAGTAAAGCCCCGGCCAATCCGAGGAGCTTCGCATATACAGTGTCGAGGACGATTCCGGCACTACTTTATGCATAGCAACAACCATCCGAAAGTATCAACTACCCAATATCTCCGTACCTGTCATATGTCTCAGAAAATCTTTTGTCATTATAGTATGTGATCCTATCAATGAACAACGGTTTTGCCCCAGTGATGAAAAAGTAGACGACTTGCGCTGTTCTTCTGGACACTGCGGGTGGCTAAAGTTTTTTGCTACTGGGCGCTTCGGGAGACGGAGGACACTCGGCATCCAGCCATGTTAAAAAACGCTTCGCCGGTTCGAGACTGGGATCATATTGCAGCGCCAGTGCCAAATGGCGTCTTGCCTCGCCAATGCGTCCGAGTATCCAGCAGATATACGCCACATTAAAACAGGCGTGAGCATCATCCGGCTCCAGAGACAACGCGCGCATTGCATGCATGAGCCCTATCTCCGGCAAATCTTCCTTGCGCAACCTGATGCCGAAGTCCGCGAACATGTGCTTATGCTCCGCGACGATACCTTTGTTCACCCTGGCGATATCTCGCAGGGAGTCCAGGATCGTTTCCGGAACATGCTTGCCGGTCTTTGCAATGAGCAAATTAAAATGCTCACGCAGCCCGGCCTCAATGTGATCCGGATCTCGGAGAGGACGCATCTGTGTGCGCCTGTCCGGAACCGTAGTTTTCAATTTCGGATTCCAGGCAAGGTTCGAGGCAATCTTCAACACTTCCGCAATTCGTAGCGGCTGTGAGTCTCCAGGACGGTAAAAATCTTCGATCCAGTGTCCCGGTACCGCGTTGATGCCGCGCGTTGCGCCGATGAGGGCGCCGCAGGCGGCAGCGCTCGGCCCCATGTCTTTGACAATCCATTCGAACCGTGGGATATGTAAATACTTGTAAAAGATGGCCTGCAAGACCGCAGGCACGTCGTTTCTCGTCAGGTCCGGCGCGAGTTCGGAAGCTATGTGCACAGCGAAACCGATCGCCGGATCCGTTCCTTGAGCCTGCTGAACGGCAAAGTCATGCAAGCCTTCCGGATCAACCCCAGTCTCAACAAGTTCTGAAATAGCAGCGGCAAAAAGGGCGGCAGCCTGCACCTCGACCGGATCGGAATGTGTAAGCGCCGCGTCGCGCCGCGCCCAATCTGAAACAACAGGCGTTCTGAATTTGTTCCTGAACAGATGGCGTACCCCGGACATGCCAATAATCGCGGCCCGAGGCAGAAGGGTATTCGATATATCCCGCCCGGATACTTCCTGCCAAGCTCTGTATATTCTGGCGGCCGCCACAGGGTCGTATGCGCCGTGCTGTACCAGCAGCCTCGCCAGTACAAGGGCCGGATCGCACGAACCGTGGGAGTCCGAGGAAAGCATCGCAACCAGGCATCCCTGGGCTCTTTGTATCA
>JAIRVN010000255.1 GCA_031253875.1 Deltaproteobacteria bacterium
CCGGCCAGCAGGGACAGGCCGGACATATCCACATGGGAGCCGGTGTTGTACCGGCTATAGCCGCCGGAGATGGCGGCAAAGGTTCCGATGCCGAAGCCTGCGCCGTTGCCGGCGCTCAGACCCTGTGTTTTCGTCGAGAGAGCCGCTTCCATCACGCCCTTTCCGGCAATGAGGTCAGCGCCCTGGTTCACCAGGGCCACGCCGGAAAGAAAGCCTTCGGACAAAGATTTGAGTTGCGGGTTGGACTGCACGCTGTTCACGGTGGCGACGCCGGTTGCTTGATCAAAGGCCCTGAGATAGTTCAGGACTACGCCGTGCATACCGGTAGCGGAGGTAATGGGGTCAGGCCCGTTGTTGGCTATGGCGCCATTGATGAGCGTCACGCTGTCTCCGGGCCGCAGAGGTGCCGTGCCGCCAAGAGTGGTGGCCGTGATGACGGAGTTTCCGTATGTCGCGTCGCCCAGGGCGACATTGCCGGTAATCATGGCGGCGGCCTGGCTGGCGGGGAAGGTGAAGTTCAGAAACTGAAAGTTCTGGACGCCTGCGATGGTAATGGGTGTGTTGAGGTTCAGCGTGTTGCCGGTGAAAGCGTCGCCTGCGACGCCTCCGGGGCTTGCGTCGGTATACCCGCCAAAGAGAATGGCGCCTGCCCCAAAGGCCGGATTGCCGCTGATAGTCACGGTGTTGTTTGTAGCTGTGGCGGAACCGGGTGTTCCACGACTCCAGGCCCACCCGCCGTAGACATCGCCGGACACTTTGCCGCCGTTGATGAACACGCTGTTGCTGCTGGCCGTGGCGAAACCGGCTGCTCCATAATTCCTGGCCAACCCGCCGTGGACATCACACTGGGACACCTCGCCGCCGTTGATGAATACACTGTTGCCCACGGCGGCTGCGGCGAAACCGGCTGGGCTATTTTCGGCATGCCCGCCGTAGACATTGCCGGACACTATGCCGCCGTTGATGGTCACGATGTTGCTGTTGGCCGTGGCGAAATCGGCGTTGCTGGCAGTCCCGCCGAAGACACTCCCCCTCACTGTGCCGTTGTTGAGGGTCACACTGTTGCTGTTGGCGCCGTTGCTGCTTTCCGTATACCCGCCAAAAACATCCCCGGTCACGCTATTTTTGATAATGACCGTGTTGCCATCCGGCGCCAGCAGCGCGCCATAGCCACCGGAGGGGGGGTACGCGCCGTTAGTGTCGGGGCTGTTGCCTGCAACGCCAGAAGTCACAGTCGTATCAACGATGACAGTCTGCCCGGCCATGGCCGCAGCAGGCGAAAATACCGAACAGAGCAGCAAGCCGAGCACAAGGCGGAGCACCATGCCGGGGCCGAAGCCAACACGCGCAATCGCGATAAAGCGGCAAGCGCAACGCATAACGGGGCGTTTCATGTTCATGCTTCCTGGACAGGCTGCGATCGTATTCTCTAACGTTTAACAAGTTGTGTTATAGATTTCATTATACAAAGCTGGCAATAAGGCAAGTATGTGTGCGGAGCGGCCATTATTGCGCGTCATGCATTTTGCGCGCCCCAGCGGTTTTCGAGATCAACGCCGGCTCTTTTCACGTCCGCCTGCAAGCCTGCCCTGCTGTTTTTGATCTGATCGTGCAGCGCCGGATCGTTCAAGGCCAGAATCTGCGCGGCCATCCAGGCCGCATTGCGCGCCCCGGCCTTGTCGAGCGCCATCGTGGCCACCGGAAAGCCCGGCGGCATCTGCACGGTCGCCAGCAGGGCGTCCATGCCGCCCAGGGGAGAGGCCGCAAGAGGAATGCCGATCACCGGCTTGCAGGTGCGGGCGGCAACCGCTCCGGCCAGATGCGCGGCCATGCCTGCCGCGCAGATGAATACCCGGCAGCCCTGCGCTTCAAGCTCGTCCACCAGGGCCTGCGTGCGTTCCGGCGTGCGGTGCGCGGAGCTTACCGTAAAGCGGAACGGAATGCCCAGCGTGCGCAGCACTTCCGCGCAGGGCGTCACCAAAGCTTCGTCCGATATGGAACCTATAAATATAGCCACTTTTACCGACATGCCGCACCTATTCGCTTTGCAAAAATGTGATGCCCTTTGCCCCGATGTCCCGCCGATAAAAACCGTCCGCCATGCGGATTTTTTCCAGCCCCGCATAGGCGTTCCGCTGCGCTGCGGCAAGGCCGTCGCCCAGGGCGGCGACGCACAACACGCGCCCGCCTGAAGAAAAAATCTTGCCGGCCTTCTGTACGGTGCCGCTATGGAACACGACCACGCCAGCGTCTTTGACGGCGCCATCGTTTCCAAGCTCTTCCAGACCGGAAATTTCCATGCCTTTGGGATACGCGCCGGGATAGCCCCTGGCGCAAAGCACCACTCCCAACGCGGTGGAGCGCCTGTATACAAGCTCGGCCCGCGAGATCCGGCCTTCAACGCAGGCCAGCATCAACTGCGCGAGATCGGATTCCAGACGCATCAGCAAGGGCTGACATTCCGGATCGCCGAAACGCACATTGTACTCCAACACCTTGGGGCCGTCAGCGGTCATCATCAGTCCGGCATATAACACGCCGACAAAAGGATGGCCGCGTCCGGCCATGACCGCCGCGACAGGCCGGACGACCAGATCCGCCATGCGCTCCAGGTGATGGTCCGGCAAGAGCGGCGCCGGGCTGTATGCGCCCATGCCGCCGGTGTTCGGACCGGAGTCGCCGTCAAAAACGGCCTTGTGATCCTGTGCCGAGGGCAGGGGCAAGACATCCTTGCCGTCGCACAGGCAGAGGAAAGAAACTTCCTCGCCCTGCAGGCATTCTTCGATCAGCACGGTATTCGCAGCCGCGCCGTGGACTTTTTTCTCCATCATCTCGTCGAGCGCGGCCAGGGCTTCCGCCAGGCTCCGGGCCACCACCACGCCCTTGCCCGCCGCCAGACCATCGGCTTTGATCACGAGCGGCGCGCCCTGTTTTCGCACATGGTCTTTTGCCGCCGCGATGTCCGTAAACGCGGCGCAGGCGGCCGTGGGCACTCCGGCTTCGGCCATGATTTCCTTGGCAAACCGTTTACTGCCTTCAAGCCGCGCGCAATAGGCATCCGGGCCGAAACAGGGGATGCCCGCTCTCTTCATGGCGTCGGCGATGCCCAGGGTCAGGGGCAGCTCCGGCCCGGGAACCGCCAAATCCATCTTTTCCCTGCGGGCAAAATCTACAAGCTCCGTTATGGCATCTACGGCTATGGGCACGTTCTGCGCAACACCAGCGGTACCCCCGTTGCCGGGCGCCACAAAAACCGCATGTTCCGGGTTCTGCCGCAATTTCCAAACCAGGGCGTGCTCGCGCCCGCCGGAACCTATCACGAGAATACGCACAATAACTCCTGTCTCCGCCTCTGGCGTTCTTCGCCATTTTCTGTTATCGGGATGACGTTTTTACGCTCCGCAG
>JAIRVN010000134.1 GCA_031253875.1 Deltaproteobacteria bacterium
TGGGCAAGCTCGCGAAAGAAGACCCCTCCTTCCGCGTCAAAGGCGACGAGGAAACCGGCCAGACTCTTATCGCGGGCATGGGCGAATTGCACCTGGAAATTATTGTTGACCGTCTGACCCGCGAATTCGGCGTCAACGCCAACGTGGGCAAGCCTCAGGTAGCCTACCGTGAGACCATTTCCAGGCCCGCCAAGTCCGACATGAAGCACGTCAAGCAGAGCGGCGGACGCGGCCAGTACGGACACTGCGTCATCGAAATCGAACCGAGCCCGGAAACCGGCTACGAGTTCATCAACTCTATCACCGGCGGCGTCATTCCCAAGGAATACATCCCGGCCATCGACAAGGGAATCCGGGACGCGCTCAAATCCGGCGTACTCGCTGGCTTCCCCTGCGTGGACGTCAAGGTCACACTGGTCTTCGGCTCCTATCACGAAGTGGACTCTTCCGAGCAGGCTTTCTATGTGGCCGGTTCCATGGCCATCAAGGACGCCATGCATAAAGCGGCGCCGGTGCTGCTTGAGCCGATCATGGACGTGGAAGTGGTCACGCCCGACGAGTATCTCGGCGATGTGATGGGCGACCTGAGCGGCCGTCGCGGTCGCGTGCAAAGCATGGAAGCCCGCGCCGGCGGCGCGCAGTGCGTACGCGCCCAGGTGCCGTTGTCCGCGATGTTCGGCTATGCGACGGATCTGCGCTCCCGCACCCAGGGCCGCGCCACCTTCACCATGCAGTTCCATCACTATGAAAAGGCGCCTGCCGCCATTTCAGACGAGCTGGTCAAGAAAAAAGGATAATTCCAACTATCCCCTTGTTTCCCGTATACGCCGGATGTATACACGGCGAATGCTCGAAATGCTCTCCGCGTCCTCTGCCTCGGACTCCCGGCGCCCGCATTGGTTTTTCTTTTGCCTGCGGGCAGGCGTGCTCATCCTGCTGACCTTTGGCCTGACCTTTGCCCTGCGTATGCTGGAATGGCCCTCATGGCAGAATCCGGAGTACCGCCTCGGACAGGAATGGCTGCTCGCAACGCACGACGCGTATCACTGGGTAGCCGGCGCCGAAGGTTTCGAACACGGCGTGGGGCACCCCATGTCGGAAATGCTCCGCCTGCTTTCCATTCTGGCCGGAATTCCTCCGGCCAGTTTGGGCTTTTGGCTTCCGCCCGTTTTCGCCGCGCTGACGGCGGTGCTGATGTTCCTGTGGGTTTGGGCGATCGGCGGCATGGAAGCAGGCTTGTGTGCCGGAGTACTGTGCTCGCTGGCCCCGGGCTTTCTGGCGCGCACACTGTTCGGGTATTACGATACCGATCTGATTACCCTATGTTTTCCCCTGCTGATCACGCTCATCCCCGTGTGCTGGGGAACGCGCTTTTTGCGTCGTCCACGTCTTGTGCCGCGTACGGCCCCTGACAGCGGCATGGCGCTGCGTTTCGCCTGTGGTCCGACATTCTTCGCAACGGAGCGCTATAAAAAAAATCCCTTGTCGCCTTTCTGGGCATGGGCGCTTGCCCTTTCCGGCTTGTTTGCCTGGTGGGGGACGGAATGGCATTCCGTTTTCCACTATCTTGTCCGGTATAATACTGCGCTCCTGGCGCTTCTGGCCCTGGTGCTGGCCCCGCCCGGCCAGCGCCTCCACATGCTGCTGAGTGCCGTTCTTTACGGTTTGCCTGCCCTGGGCGGCTTGCCGGGCCTGTGCTTCGTCCTTGTCTTCTGCCTGCCGGACATCGGCGAAGCCATGCCGGCAACACTGCGCGCATGGTTTCCCTCACGCGCTTTTTTCGCGCGTCCCGCCGTCATCGCCGGACTGTGCTGCCTCATGCTCCCCCTGTTCTTCGACCAGAACATACTTGAAATGTTGATGGGACACCTTACGGGCTACATCAAAACAGCAGGCGACCTGAAAATCGACGATGCAGGCATACGCCTGGTCTTTCCGTCCGTAGCGCAATCGATCATCGAAGTGCAGGATCTGACCCTGACCGAAGCGCTTTTTTACTTTCACCCTTGGGGTTTTGTATCTGTCATGGGGCTTGCCGGTTTTGCGCTGGTCGTCATTCGCCGCCCCTGCACCCTGTTTTTACTGCCGCTCGCCGCACTCGGCCTGTTGAGCATGAAAATGGGCGGACGCATGGTCATGTTTGGCGCTCCTGTCATCGCCCTGGGACTGACGCTGCCTGTGACTACCCTGGTGTGCAGCCTGCTGCGTTCCGAAGTGCGCGGGTTCTGGTCAGGTTTTGCGATCTCGCTCGTGCTGCTGGGCGTCTTGGGCGCGCCTGTGGCGGAACTTATCCCCGCCATGTTTAATGGCCCCATCCTCAACCGCCGCCATGCCGAAGCCCTTGTACGCGCTCGCGCCGTTAGTCCTGAAGACGCCATCCTCTGGCTCTGGTGGGATTGGGGCTATGCCGCCCAGCATTTTTCCCGTCGGCGCGTCGTCGCGGACGGCGCCATCCACGGCGGCCCCTCACTCTATCTGCCCGCCGCAGTCTTTGCCACGGACAATCCGCGCTTCGCCCGGCAGCTCATCAAATATGCCGCCTCAAAAAATAACGAGGCCAGCGATGTCTTCGAGGGTCTTGACAATGCCGGGGCCGAGGCGCTGATGCAAAAGCTGCGTGCCCCCCAAACCCCTCCGGTGCAGGCGCCAGGCAGACAATTTATCGTCGTGGCCTTTGAAATGCTGCGCCTGGGCTTTTGGATCACCAACTTCGGTTCCTGGAACTTTGTCCGGCAAACGGGCATAGGTTCGGCAATCAGCATCATTCCCCAACAGCTCACCTACCATCTCGAAAACGGCGAAGTCCTGGTGGAAGGGGCAAGCAGCAGCATCTCCGCTTCCACCATCAATGTTTTTGAAGACGGCAAATTCAGCCGCCGCAACTATATCCAAGAATGGCTGGACAAAAATCCGAACGCCGGCGAGGACGTGCGACGCAGATATTTCGAACGACGGCGCAATATCCACTTCTTCTTCAATCGCGTCACCGATGAAAAGCTCGTGATTGATGAGCGGCTTTACAATTCCCTCATGGTGCAACTGCTCATCAGCTCTCCCGGAGACCCGGCGTTATCCGAACACTTCCGCCTTGTCTACGACAATGTCTTCTGCCGGGTGTATGAAGTCATTTGACAAGACGCGGCATGCCCGTGACAATGCCAAGGGTGCGCATCCCTCGCCGGAGGCATGACAGCCCGATGCATTCAACACTCCTCGCGGCAAGCGCCGTGCTTCTCTGGTCCACGGCCGCCACGGCCTTCAAGCTGGCCCTGCGCGGGCTTGATCCTTACCAGCTCCTGTTCATTGCCGCGTGTACTTCCTGCGCCACGCTCGGAGTATTGCAGGCGCGCAACGGGGGTTTCGCCTTCCTGCGCGAGTTGCCAACGCGGGAGCTGCTGCGTTGCGCGATCTGGGGCTTGTTGAACCCTTTGGCCTACTATCTTCTGCTTTTCCAGGCCTACGCGCGGCTACCCGCGCAAATGGCCCTGAGCGTGAATTACAGTTGGGTCATCATGCTGGCGCTCTTGTCCGTGCCCTTTCTGGGGCAACGCCTTAGCCTGCGCGATATCGCGGCCTTGTGCGTCAGTTACGGCGGCGTGCTGCTTATCGCGACCGGCGGAGAACTCGGCAGCCTTGCCGGAGCGACATTGAGCGGCCTGCTGTTCGCTTTGGCCAGTACCCTGGTCTGGGCGGGGTATTGGATAGCGGGCGCCAAAAGCACCTTGCCTGCCACCGCGACGCTGTTGTTGCACTTCGCTTTCGGCCTGCCCTGGGCAGCGCTGGCCTGCGTGCTGTTTTCCTCGCTGCCCGCGGGGCTTTCGCCGATCGCGTTCCTGCCTGCCGTATATGTGGGGCTTTTTGAAATGAGCGTGACCTTCCTGCTGTGGATGAACGCGCTGCGCCGATCCGCATCCGCAGCACGCACGGGCAGCCTGGCCTTTTTCTCGCCTTTTCTTTCCCTGTGCTGGATAGCCCTGGTACTGGGCGAGGCCATAGCCCCGGCCACACTGCTGGGCCTGTGCTGCATCATCGGCGGCACGCTGCTGCAACGGCGCGCAGGCTAGGCGAGTCTCCGACAACGCTCTGCTACTCCCCCTTTGACTTTCTTGGCGCTGCAAGCGATGATGGCGAACGCGCCGTCCCCATAGTATCGTTGCCGGGAGAGCACCGCTCCATGATCGACCTCAAAATCCTGCAGAAAGATCCGCAGCGCGTGGCCAAAGCGCTGGCCGCCCGTTGTTCCGATATTGATATGGCTGCATTCCAGGCTTTGGACGCACGCCGCCGCGCTCTGCTCGCGGAAGTGGAAGAACTCAAGGGCAGGCGCAACGCGGCTTCCGCGGAAGTGGCAAAAGCCAAGCGCGCCGGACAGAGCGCGGAAGACCGGATTGCCGAATTGGGTACGCTTTCTGATCGTATCAAAGAACTGGATGCCCAAACCCAGGAGGCTGTGACGGCCGCCGAAGCCTGGATGCTGAACCTGCCCAACCTGCCCCATCAGAGCGTACCTGTAGGCGCTGGCGAAACCGACAATCAGGAACTGCGTCGTCACGGCCAGGCGCGCAGCTTTGACTTCCCCGTGAAGGATCACGTGGAACTGGGACACACCTTGGGCGGTCTGGATTTTGAGCGCGCCGCCAAGCTTGCGGGCAGCCGGTTCTGCGTCTCGTGGGGCTGGGCAGCCCGCCTCGAACGCGCCCTGGTCAGTTTTTTCCTCGACGTCCACACCCGCGAAAACGGCTACACCGAAGTCGCGCCGCCCTACATCGTCAACCGCTCAACCATGACCGTCACCGGACAGTTGCCGAAATTCGGCGACGACCTTTTCAAGATGGAAAACCGGGAATATTTTCTTATTCCCACATCCGAGGTGCCGCTTACCAACCTGCATGC
>JAIRVN010000161.1 GCA_031253875.1 Deltaproteobacteria bacterium
CTCCTTCCACCACGGCATAGAGGTCGTTGAACTGCTGATCCAGCCGGAAGAGAATGTCCAGCAATGCGCCTTTTTTCCCGGTCAAGGTTTGACCGTTATTGACGATAGCGTTGCCGCCAGCGAAACCATTCGTCGCATGGATGAGAGATATTTGCTGTCCTGGCTGCGGAACAGCGCCGCCGCCCATGATGTTTACCCCGCTGACAGAGGAGAACGCGCCGCCCGGCCCGGTGAAATCCACCGTATCGGTCACGTTCAGACCCGAGAGCGAAGCGGGCAGAAAGTTCACGCCTGGAAAGGCGCTCAAAGAAAGTCTGTAGGCTTTTTCAGGCTCTTTCTTTTGACCTGTTCCCGTTGTATTTCCGGCGTTTGGCGGAACAGTATTGTTCCTTGTTCATCACAACAATGCCCCCTCCCAGTTGAACAGGCTTGAACGCCTTGCTTCCGGCAGTGTCCGCGGCGGCTTCTCCGGCATGTGGGCAAAAAAACTGTAGCCGGCGGCTTCAAGCTCCTGGCGTTTGCCTGTCAGATCGAGCGGCCAGCCGGAATATACCCACACGTTTTGTCCGTAAGGACGAATCCAGAAAATTTCGCCCTTGGGGCTGCGGAAGGGCTCGTTGTTCTGTGCGCCCATAAGCTTGTGGCGGGCAAGGCCCATGGGCCAGTGCCCACTGAGCACAAGCCCCAGGGGCAGGCAGCTTTGGCCGGGCAGGGCGAGCAGTTCTTCAGCGCACAATTCCGGGCTGGCGAAGGCCCCGGCAAAGCCCATACGGGCAAGCGCGGTCAAGGCGGCGGCGTTGGCGGCGTTGCAGAAGGGCCCGGCGATAAGCCGGATATCCGCGGGAACGCGTTCTTGCGCAAACAGGGCGTTCTGCCACGGCGCATTGCAGACAAAGTGACGGCCGCCGTTTTTCATGGCTTCGCGCACCTGGCGCAGCACCTGTTCCTCTTCGTCGGGCCAGATCACGGGAGGCAGCCACCAGCTTACGCGCGCGGCCACGGTACGACTGATCCCGCGCACTGTCCCGGGCGACAGCCACAGCGCCATGATGCTTTTGCCGCCGCGGGTTTCCTTTCCTCTGGGCAGCGTGGCGCGCAGCAGCATGTCGGGCAGACGGCGCGCCTTTGCGGGCGTCGGCAGACGCGGGCTGATGTCCACCGCGCCGGTTCCGGCGCCTTTGTATTGGGCAAGGCGCCGCTCCCACTGGCGGAGCACATCCGCAAGCTCCGGTTCCCGCCGGTCAATGAGAAAAACCGGCGTGCCCGCCTTGGGCGTCTTGTGCTTGGCAAGCTTGAGCACGAAGGTCCCTGCTTTGGGAATGCGGCGGGGGACGGACAGGGTGGCGTGCCAGCGTTCATCCTCAACGCCCACGCGCAGATAATCCTTGGGCAACAGATCCAGGCGCGCTTTCAGTACGGGTTTGCCTTGTTCATTGATCGCCACCTTGCCTGCCAGCAGGCCGGAGCTTGTCAGGCCGTCCGGCGCCGTGGGCGCGTGTTGGCGTTGGGGCAGAAAACGCGCATGGGTCGGAGGCCGCCCGAGCGCCATGTCCAGAATATCCATTGCCGCCTTTTTAGCCTGGGCATCGTCGGGATTGTCGCGCAGCAGACGGTAGGCGCTGACCACATGGTAGACATAGTGCGGCCCTTTTTTGCGGCCTTCTATCTTCCAGCCGGCCAAATGCGGAATGCCGAGCAGGGTTTTGGCCAGCACGTCCAGTGAGAGATCCAGACAGGAAAACCAGCGTCCGCTATGGCCTTTTTTGCCGCTCTCCGAACCCTGGCTGTAGATGCGGCGGCAAGGCTGCACGCAACGCCCGCGCAGGCCGCTTTTGCCGCCCAGAAAGCTTGACCAGTAGCAACGCCCCGAAACACACCAGCACAGGGCGCCATGCACAAAGCTTTCCAGGCTGAGGCCCTCCGGGCATTGCTGAGCGGTCATGCGTATTTCATCAAGGGAAAGTTCGCGCGGCAGGATGACCCTCGACGCGCCCGCCGCATATGCGGCCCTGAGCGCTGCGGGGTGTGTGACATTGGACAGGGTGGAAAAATGCAGTTCCCCACGAAAGCCCGCTTGACGGGCCAGTTCCGGCATGCCGAGATCCTGCATGATCAGCGCGTCCGGATGCACGTCGCGCTCCAGGCGCGCAATCAGGCGCAGGGCCGCGTCGATGTCGCCGGGTTTGAGCAGGCTGTTCATGGCCACATAGACCCGGCGTCCTTCCGCATGCGCCAGTTCCACCATGCGCGCGAGCTCGGTCAGGCTGAAATTTTCCGCCTGCATGCGCGCCGTGAAGTGTTTCAGACCCAGATACACGGCATCCGCCCCGGCGGCCAGGGCCGCCAGAAACGAGGGTAAATCCCCTGCCGGGGCGAGTAGTTCAGGCTTGGACATGTGCGCCATAGTGTTGCAGTAGTATATCTTTATATTTCAGGGCATTGACAAGGCATCCGCCCGTGGAGCGCGTAGTTATGGATACGTCCTATAGTAATCCCGATGCCAAGCCACAAACCTGGCGATGCCCTCAACCAGCGGGGTAGAGGGCGCAAAGCCGGTATGGAGGCGGAAATCGTCGATGTCCGCGTAGGTGGCCCGCACGTCGCCCGGCTGCATCGGCATGAGCTTTTTTATGCCCTCGCATCCAAGCGCCTGTTCCAGGGCGGCGATAAAGTCCATGAGCTGCACGGGCTGGTTGTTGCCGATATTGTAGATGCGCCAGGGCGCGCTGCTGGTGGCCGGGTTGGGGGCTTCGGCCCGCCATGCGGAGTCGGGCGCGGGAATGCGATCAATGACGCGCGCCACACCTTCGACAATGTCGTCAATGTAGGTAAAGTCGCGCTGCATGTCGCCGTGGTTGAAAACCTTGATCGATTCGCCTTTGAGAATGGCCTCGGTGAAGAGGTGCGGCGCCATGTCCGGTCTGCCCCAGGGGCCGTACACCGTAAAAAAGCGCAAGCCTGTGCAAGGCAGGCCATACAGGTGGCTATAGGCGTGGGCCATGAGTTCGTTGGCTTTTTTGGAAGCCGCGTACAGGCTGACAGGATGGTCCACGCTATCCTGGACGTTGTAAGGCAGTTTGGCGTTGAGTCCGTAAACGGAACTGGAGGAGGCGAAGACAAGGTGCCGCACCTTGGTGTGGCGGCAAGCTTCCAGCATGTTGCCGAATCCGACCAGATTGGACTGGATGTAGCTTTGGGGGTTTGTAATGCTGTGGCGTACTCCGGCCTGGGCCGCCAGATGCGCTACATGGCTGAAGTTGTGCGCCTGAAAAAGGGCGTTCAGGATTTTGCCGTTCGCCAAATCCACCCGCGCGAAGGTGAAGGCTGCGTGCTGCTCCAGCAACTCCAGGCGATCCCGCTTGAGCCGCACGTTGTAATATTCGCTCAGGTTATCCAGGCCGACAACGCTGTAGCCTTGCAGCAGGAGACGCTGCGCCAGGTGAAAACCGATGAAGCCCGCAGCGCCGGTAACCAGGATGTGCATACTATATTCTCTTGTAGTTACACCTGTAGGGATGATCTGAATGCGGCCAGGTCGTCAATTCCCAGACGCATGCAGGCCGCAGGCAGTTCTTCCGCCAGACGGAACGCGAAATCCGGACGGGAAAAGTTCATGGTGCCGGCTTGCACGGCGTGCGCGCCAACCAGAATGAATTCCAGCACATCCTCGACGCTGGCGATGCCGCCCACGCCGATGACCGGAATTGTCACCGCCCGGCTGACCTGCCAGACGCAACGCAGGGCCACGGGCTTGACGGCCGGGCCGGAAAGACCCCCGATGACGTTTGCCAGCAAGGCTTTGCGCGTTTTGACGTCAACGCCCATTGCGCTCAAGGTGTTGATGCAGGTAAGCGCGTCGGCGCCTGCGTCTTCTACGGCCTTGGCGATGCGTGTGATATCCGTCACGTTCGGGGAAAGTTTCACGATAACGGGAGTGTTGCGCGCCGCCTGTTTGACCGCTCGCGTCACACTGGCGGCCATGACGGGATCCTGGCCGAACGCGATGCCGCCTTCGCGCACGTTGGGGCAGGAAACATTGATTTCCAACGCGGCCACGCCCTCCTCGGCGGAGAGGATATCCGCGAGCGCGGCGAATTCTTCCGGCGCGGTGGCGTACAGGTTCGTCATCACGGCGGTCTCGCGCCAGGGAAGCCTTGGCAGCGTGTGTTTGAGAAACGCTTCCACTCCGTCGTTTTGCAGGCCGATGGCGTTGAGCATGCCACAGGCGCACTCCGCTATTCTGGGCGCGGGATTCCCTTTGCGGGGCTTGAGGGAAAGGCCTTTGACCACCATGCCGCCCAAGCTCGCAAGATCCCCGTAGGGAGCGAACTCCAGACCGTAGCCGAAGGTGCCGGATGCCGTCAGAATGGGATTTTTGCAGCGCAGATCGGGGGCAAGGGAGACGGAAAGATCAAGCATGTTCGGCGCCTTGGTCAGTCAAGAAGCACATGGTTGGCCCAAAAAACGGGGCCGTGATTACACGTTTGCACAGGCCAATGCGTTTTGCCGGGCACGGGCCACGCATCGGTGGTGGTGGCTACGCAGCCGAGGCAGGCGCCCACGCCGCAGGCCATGCGCGACTCCAGCGAAAGTTGGGTACGCAGGCCGGTCTGTGCGGCCAGTTGCTGCACAGTGCGCAAAAAGGCCAAGGGGCCGCAGGCCAGAGCCAGGCCGCTTTTTCCAGCGTATTCTTCCATGCGGGCGCGCAGGGCGGCGATAAAACGGTCCAGATCCGCCGGTTCATTTTCTTGCATGGAGTTGAGTTCAATCCGTTCGTTCATGCTGTCCACAGGGTAGCAGTCGAGTGGCGCCCGGTGTCCGAACAGCATGGAAACATTCCTGGGTTTGGGATGCTTTTGCGCGTAGCCGATAAAAGGCGCGATGCCGACCCCGCCGGCCAGGAGCAGGGTGGGGCTGTCCGCTTCCACGACAAAGCCGTTGCCGAGCGGTCCCCAGACGTGCACCGCGTCGCCGGCCTTGAGTCCGGCCAGGCGTGCCGTGCCGCGCCCGGCCACCTGGATGAAGCATACAAGATCGATCTCTCCGGCGCGGCTGATGGAAAAGGGGCGCGCCCACGGAAATTCCGATCCCCAACTTGCGGGACGCAGCATGACGAACTGGCCGGGCGTATAGTTTTTCCAGGGCGGAGGGGAAAGGTGCAGGGCAAACGTTTGCGGAGTGCTTTCACGCCCGAAGGGAATAAGATCCAACACTGTAAGTTCAACGAAATGCGAAGCAAGCATGCAGTGAAGAACTACAGGCACTGGGGGGAGATTGTCAATGCTTTTCAGCCCGCGCGCTATAGGGTATGCTTACGCGCATGAATACATACACCTATGAAAAACGCCGGGAAACGCTACGGGCGCTGCTGCGCGCGCGCGGGCTGGACGCCCTGCTGGTCAGCCATGCCGCGAACCGTTTTTATCTGTCAGGTTTTGAACTGCTCGACGGGCAGTGTAACGAAAGCTCGGGCCGCTTGCTGATTGGCGCGCACGGTCGGGACTGGCTGTGCACGGATGCCCGTTTTTTCGAAGCGGCCCGGCGCCTCTGGGATGAGGATCATATTGTTGTCTGCCAGGGGGATGCCTTTGCGCAAATCGGCGCGCTTATCAAGGACAAAGTCCGGGGCGTGACGGGCTTCGAAGCCAAAACGGTATGCTGCCACGGCGCGCAACGGCTCGGTCTGCGGCTGCTGGCCGCCGACGGATTGGTGGAGAGCTTGCGCATGATCAAAGACGCCGGGGAAATCGCCGCCCTGGAACGTTCCTGCGGTCTCAACCACAAGCTGATGGAACAGCTTCCCTCGCTGCTGCACCCCGGCTGTTCCGAAGCGGAACTCGCCTGGAACATTGAACGCTTTTTCCGCGAAAACGGCGCCGCGGAGCTGGCCTTTCCCACCATCGCGGCCAGAGGGCCGAACGCGGCCCTTCCACATTACGAGCCTTCAGCCCGGACGCTGCTGGACGAGGAATGCCCGGTGCTGATTGACTGCGGCGCGCGCCTGGATCGCTATTGCTCGGATCAGACCCGGACTTTCTGGCTGGGCGGGACGCCAGCCCCGGAGTTCACTTGTACGCTCGAACTGGTGCGGGGCGCTCAGGACGCGGCCATTCAAGGCATCCGCCCCGGCATGAGCGGTGCGGAAATATATGCCCTGGCCTTTGCATTCTTTGAACGGCACGGCGTGGAAAAGGCCTTTACCCACGGTTTGGGGCACGGCATAGGCCTGGAAACGCATGAAGGACCGTCCCTGAACCCCCGCAATCCGGAACCTGTGCCGCCGGGCGCGGTATTTACCGTGGAACCGGGTCTGTATTACCCCGAATGGGGCGGTGTGCGCTGGGAATACATGCTGGTGATGGAAGAGGACGGCGCGCGGATTTTATGATGCGGTTGCGCGCATAGTGCGGTGGCGGCAATCAACGCGCAGCTTCCACAACAGATGTTGCGTATACATGCGGAACAATGCGTTCCAGGTCTGCCTTCTTCTTCGAACGAACCACCGAAAGATCATATTCCGCCTGCAAGTTTGTCCAAAAGCGTTCACTGGTGCCGAAATATTTCGCCAAACGCGCCGCTGTGTCGGCGGAGATGCCACGCCGTTCGTGAAGAATATCCAGAATACGGGAGACAGGCACACTGATTCCTGTCGCTAGAGCGTTGGCGGAAAGCTGCATGGGCAGCATAAATTCTTCCCGCAACATTTCGCCGGGATGAGTAAAAATACGTTCTACAGGCAGCATGGCGTCCTCCTTCTAATGATAATCTACGATGGCGACCTGCGTTGCGTGGCCGTCTTGCCATGTAAAACACACGCGCCATTGATCGTTGATGCTGATACTGTGCTGTCCCTTCCTGTCGCTTGACAACGCTTCAAGTCTATTCCCGGGCGGTACAGCGAGGTCCGAAAGCTCACCCGCGATTTGGAGCTGATCGAGCTTACGCAGAGCTACCTTGGCTATTGCATGAAAATGGCGAGTTTTTCCCGTGCGAAAAAACTCTTCAGTGAATACACAGGCGAAGCTCAAAATCATTACGTGGGGCTATCTCCTCAGATGCTATCTGAAAAACAGATAGCACTGCGTTCGACAAGTGTCAAACCTATGGCAGGACAGAATACGTGTTCTGCCTCAACCAGCTTGACCGGGGCCTTGTATATGCTGTATAGTGCATATATACTGGAGAATACATCTCAACCGCATTCCCCCGGAGACTTGCATGTGTGCTTTGCGTTGCCTGCTTCTCATGGCGTTCGTGGCGTTTTCGTCCGCCGCCCTTGCCGCGGACAGCCTGATGGTGGCCACAACCACCAGCACCCAGGACACCGGCCTGCTGGATTACCTGCAACCCCTTCTTCTCAAGGAGACGGACATTGATGTCAAATGGATCTCTACCGGTGGCGGCAAGGCTCTGGAACATGGAAAGAACTGCGACGTTGACGTGCTGCTCGTGCATGCCCCTGACGCGGAACTGAAAATGGTCGAAGAGGGTTTAGCCGTCGACCGCCGCCCGGTCATGTATGCCGTAGTGGATCGGGCAATGGCCGACCAGCGCGTCCAGTACAGCGTGATGAC
>JAIRVN010000237.1 GCA_031253875.1 Deltaproteobacteria bacterium
GCCGCGTTGCCGCAGTAAGCACTTCTTCAGGACTTTTATCCAGATATACGCGTTCCGTCATCCTGACGAGACGATTGCACTCGTTCATGCTCTCTTCCGGGAGCGGCACAGTTTGAGGAGCGCAGCCCAATGTCAATCCAGCCAGTAGCATCAAAACCAGAACTCTCATAGCCCCGCCTTCTTTTTGGATATACTTCAGGTTGTCAATCCCATTTAATATTACAATATGTTATACCATAAAGCCACAAAACGCAATATGCTACCTGGGGAAAAATGTCCTCATCACTATATTGGGATATTTATGAAGCTATGTCAATAGCATGGCGTGCAGTGATGTAGGGCGTGACCCTAGCCTGACTTGCCATCCTTCGCGACTTTCATTAAAACTCAAAACGGAGTATGTGATGAGGCAATCCACTGTAACTCAAAGGAAGTCTATATGGCAAACAGGCTTGATTCCTTAGAAAAAATTCTTCTCATGGGCCCCGGACCGTCCATGGTTCATAGTTCCGTGTACGCGGCCCTGGCCAAAGACACCATCGGACACATGGACTCTTCCTTCATAGCCCTGATGGATGACATCAAGGCGCAACTGCGTGTTTTGTGCCAAACCAAGAACTCGGTCACCATGCCCATGTCGGGTACGGGGTCGGCGGGTATGGAAACCTGCTTCGTCAATCTGGTGGAACCGGGCGATGCAGTGCTTGTTCTGCAAAACGGCGTGTTTGGCGTGCGCATGGCCGATGTGGCCGGTCGTCTTGGCGCGGATGTGGATGTACTGGAATTTGAATGGGGTACTCCGGTGATCCCGGATGACGTGGTCAAGGCCCTGGGGAAAAAGAAGTACGCCCTTGTGGCCGTAGTTCATGCGGAAACCTCCACCGGTGTCTGCAATCCCGTGGAAGCCATCGGCAAGCTGGTCAAGGAACATGGCGCGCTGTATCTCGTGGACTGCGTGACCAGCCTTGGCGGCATGGAAGTGGCGCTGGATCACTGGGGCGCCGACGCATTTTACAGCGGGACGCAAAAATGCCTGTCCTGCCCTCCCGGTCTTGCTCCCATTTCCTTCTCCGAGGCGGCCATCGCGAAATTGAAGAGTCGTAAGAAAAAGGTGCCGAACTGGTATCTGGATTTGACGCTGATCATCAATTACTGGGAAGGCAACAGCCGCGCCTACCATCACACAGCGCCCATCAATATGAACTATGCTTTGTATCAGGCTCTGCATTGTATTTTTGAGGAAGGGGCGGACAGGGTTTTCAAGCGCCATCAGGCCGTGCATGATCAGCTCGTTTCCGGCCTGGATGCGCTGGGTTTCAAAATGTACGTCAAGGAAGGCTTCCGTCTGCCCATGCTCAATGCCGTGGTGCCTCCCCCGGGCGTGGACGAGGCGCACCTGCGCAAGCAACTGCGCCAGGAATATATGATTGAACTGGGCAGCGGCCTCGGTCCCCTGGCAGGCAAAATTATCCGCATAGGCCTAATGGGCGAGACAGCACGTAAGGAAAATGTGAACCGCCTGCTCGCCGCGTTGCGCGCATGTCTCTGATCTAAATAGACTGTTGACGACCTGACGAGGCGGCTATGCATTGCATGGCCGCCTCTCGTGGTTGCGTGGCTCATATCAATGCCCTCGCGCTGTTGGCGTGTATGAGCTTCTATGGAATGTTTCTTGCTTGATCCGGCGGCAGCGGCCTGTTTTTTCCTCTTCGCATCGCTGGCCGTAATCCTACATGCGCTGGAGTTTGGTATGTCAGAGTTGATTTCTCCTCTCCGTTCCCTGGATACTTCCGCTGTTTTTGAAAACCTGCAGGGGCGTCTGCGGGAAATGATCGCCGACCGCCAAACGGATGCGGTCTCTTCGCCCGCTGTGAAAATGCAGGTGCGGCCCAGCCCGAAAATGTTGGCAGAAGCGGAAGCGATGGACAGCGTAAGCCGGGTGCAGGCAGAAGCGCAACGCGGCGTGGATATGGCAAGCGTGCATAGCGGCCTTGATCCTCAGCGGGTGGCGAAGCTGCTCGGTTTGTTGGATTAAGCATGCTCGGCGTCGCATGAGAGAGCGGTCTGGACAACAGGGGGCGCGACATGCGGACGGATCACCCCCAGTTCCAGCAGCAGAGAGGCAAGCTGCGTCATGGGCAAGCCCACCACCGTGCTGACCGAGCCTTCTATCCGGTGCGCCAGAAAAGCGCCCTGTCCCTGTATGGCATAGGCGCCGGCCTTGTCCAGGACTTCGTCCGTGGCCGCATACGCCGCCAGAACTTCCTGTGGCCAAGGAGCAAAATGCACGCGGGCATCGTCCAAGGCGTGCCGTGCCGTGCCGTCCGGCAAGTAGCAGCAGCAGGCGCTGATCACCTCATGGCTTTTTCCGGAAAGGCGCAGCAACATGTCAAGGGCGTGCCGTTTGTCGCGCGGTTTGCCCAAAATTGCCCCCTCAAGCGCCACCACAGTGTCCGCGCCCAATATAATCGCGTCGGGGCGCGTCTGTACGGCGGCAAAGGCTTTGGCGCTGGCCGCCCGCAGGGCGTAGTTCGCAGGGTTCTCGCCGGCCAGCGGCTGCGGCTCGACGCCCTTGGGTCTGACCAGGTCGAATTCCAGGCCGAGCAGGCGCAACAAGTCCCGGCGCCTTGGCGAAGCGGAAGCCAGCACCAGCGGCAGTGCTGTATAGAAGGTTCCCTTCACGCCTTACTTGTCCGTTCGGGTTTTGCATGCCGGGTTGGAATCGGGATGCCATGCGTGGAGGGGAAGAGCCTCTTCAAGCAGCATGACGGGAATGCCGTCACGCACCGGATAGACGACGGCGCATGCACGGCAACACAAAGCTTGAAGAGGCGAACCGAGAGCTTCCAATTGGCCGCGACAGCGTGGACAGGCCAAAATTTCCAAAAGTTCTTTTTGCATAGTCATACTTTTGCTCCGCGTTCAGCGCACATCAAGCGTTTGCCTGAGGGTTACGGGCAAGGGGCATTGCCGCCGCATTGCGAGGGCTCTGCGTTCTCTACAGGAAGGCCGGCATCAGCGTGCGGCGAGGCAGGAGCCTTGTGTTCAACGCGAGGCGCTCGAAAAAGCGTATCCTGCGGCAGGCCAAGATACTCGACAAGGGGCAGCACGCCGCCGCCGGCATTGAGGGCGTAACTTTTATTCCGCAACAGCGCGAAGCGCAACAGGAGCATATCCGGAACATAGAGGCTTGCGCCAGTGGGCACGGGCGCTTCCGGCGCGCGCCTGAGAGCTTCGGCCATGCTGGCGCCTCGTTGCACGGCGTGTTTCATGGCCGCAATGAGCAGCGTCTCTTGTTCATTTTTGGAAACGGCGTAAAAAGACACGTCA
Organism: Deltaproteobacteria bacterium; assembly: GCA_031253875.1. Taxonomy (GTDB): domain Bacteria; phylum Desulfobacterota; class Desulfovibrionia; order Desulfovibrionales; family Desulfovibrionaceae; genus WRKB01. The sequence goes on from JAIRVN010000237.1 coordinate 3,331, forward strand.
GTTCTGCCCGAAAAAGCGCGAATGCCCTCCTGACAAGCCGGACAGGTCGGACTGAAGTAAAATTTTATGTTGGGGTCGGCGGCTTCCTTCATAGCCCAGGTTCCCATCTCGCTACGCACCACATTGAGCAGGTTGGCGACCAGCAGGAAAGACCAGAAAAGCAACAGCCGGGAACGGGAAGGCGGGCGTTTGAGATCCGCAGCGGCGTTGCGGAAGGCGGCATACGTCAGGGCAAAGAATATTCCGGTAATCACGCAGGCCACGCAGGGCGAAGTAACAGCCAGCAGAAGCAGCAAAAGACAATCCAGCAACAGGGCCACAGCGGAAACAAAAAGGGCCAGTCCCGGCCGCCCCACGACCGCCAGCAGCGCCAGAAGGCCAAAGCCCGCCGTGCCTATCCACCATACGGAAATGCCCGCGATAGTGGTGTCCTGGTAAATGGTGCAGCCAGCGGTAAAGCACAGATCGATGGCATTGCCCCAAGCGCTCCAGCTCGTGAAGGCGGCGCCAAGAAGGCTCAACAAAAAAGCAACGGGCATGAATCCTCTGGTTGGAGCGGTTTGCAGCATAGGGACTCTTTATGCGAGGTTGTTTTTTGACGTACGATGCGTCTTTATTCATATTCCGTTTGTGCAACAAGAGCAATACAAGGAGAAAAATAAACGCGTGTTTGTCCTACGCGAACTTGATCAGTTCGAAGATTTTTTTGCGCGGCGTTACGCTGAGGTGGTAGTACTGGTTTTGCGGGATGTAGATATAGGGCACATCCTCGTTACGCTGGTGTAAAAAAAGCGACAGTACGGTGCGGTTGATGGCCTGGTGTCCCACAATGAGCAGTGGTTCATCCCCGGCCAGAAAAAGCGCGCGCGCAAGGCCGCGCCGTACGCGTTCTCTGAGGTCCGCGTAACTTTCTCCGCCCGGATAGACATACGCGTACTTGTCCGCAGCCCTGGCTTTGGCGACTTCCGGCTTGTCGCGGTGGATGTCTTCGTAGCGCATGCCTTCGCACTCTCCGGCAAAAATTTCGTCGAATTCCGGCATGGCCAGAGCGGTCGCATCCGGGCGCTCGGCGAGGAGAGGCGCTGCGAACTGGTGCGAACGCACACGGGTGGAGGTGAAGATATAGGGGAGAGCTTTGCCTTGAAGATGCGTTGCCAAGGCCCTGGCCTGACTGAGTCCCTTGGGAGTCAGAGAAGGGTCGCCTCCGATGCGTCCCTCCAGATTATACGCGGTCTGCCCGTGCCGGACCAGATACAGGCAGCGTACCCAGGTTGAGACAACGCTGTCACGTATCGCGGGGTAATAGGGGGAGTGATCGCAGGGCCGTTCCGCAATGACGCGGTTCGTCACCGCGTCGACGCGCATCCAATGCTGCTCCTCGCCTACAGGACTGTAGATGCTTTCATAATACCGGATACGGGACAAAAAGCTTTTGAGCGCTTCTTCCCTGGAATAGGCGGCGTATTCGGGCAGTTGCGTCTTGCGGCGGATGCAGGCGTCAAGCAATAGTGGGTCTTCATTGGCGCATTCAATGAACAAGATGGGAAATTCGGCGCAATATTCCTCAATCTGGCGGCGGCGGGCGCGGCTGGCGTTGGTGGCGTCCATAATGGCCACCTCGCCGGCCCCGGCCAGATAGTCCTTGGCCAGTTCCATATTGCGGCGGGCAATGTTTTCGCGCGCCAGCAGGCCGAACGAGTTTTCCGGATTGTAGAATTCTGCTTCGGTAGATTCCATGCCCAGCATGGAACGGCGCAGATCGCCGTTATTGAAGATGGCGGCCCGGATGCCTTCTTCCAGCAGGCATTCTTTGATGCGCCGGGCCAACGTGGATTTGCCCCGCGCCGGAAGACCAACCATGACGACATAGAGCTTGCGCATGGGAAAGCCTTTCAAGGATGCTGCGCGGGCAAGGACCCGCCCGGCATGTTATACGGTTACTGTAAGCCGCAGGAAACGTTTTTTGCCCAGTTTCACGATATATGCGCCAGGCGCGAGAGGCGTTTGGGCATCTTCGCAACGCACGGAGTCGATGCTGAGCGCGCCGTCTTTGATCAGGCGGCGGGCTACGCTGCGGGATTTCACAAGTCCGGCCGCTTCCAGAAACGCGGGAGCTGTACTGGCCTCGCCGTTCCGACAGGTGTAGGCCGGGGCGTCATCCGGCGCCGCGCCGCCCACGAAAACGGCGTTAAACTCCTGTTTTGCCTCGTGCGCATGCTTTTCGTCATGGTAGCGGCTGACCATTTCAAAGGCCAGTTCTTCCTTGGCCGCTTTGGGATGCAGGCGGCCTTGCTGCACATCGACCTTGAGGGCGGCGATTGCGTCCAGGCTTTTGACGGAGAGCAACTCGTAATAGCGCCACATGAGATCGTCGGAAACGGACATGATTTTGCCGAAGATCTCCGCGGGCGGCTCGTCAATGCCGATATAGTTACCGTAGGATTTCGACATCTTGCGCACGCCGTCGAGTCCTTCCAGCAAGGGCATGGTCAGAATGCACTGCGGTTCCATGTCGTATTGCGCTTGCAGTGCGCGTCCGACCAGCAGATTGAACTTCTGATCCGTTCCGCCCATTTCCACATCGGCTTTCAGAGCCACGGAATCATACCCTTGGCAGAGCGGGTACAGAAGCTCGTGGATGGATATGGGCACATTTTCGTGGAAGCGTTTGGAAAAGTCGTCGCGTTCCATGATCCGGGCCACCGTATAGCGTGACGCCAGGCGGACGACATCGGCGAAATGCATGGCGCCGAGCCAGTGTGAATTGAATTCTACCAGCGTTTTTTCCGGGTCGAGAATTTTGAAGACCTGACGCTTGTACGTTTCGGCATTGGCAAGGATTTGTTCCTGGCTTAAAGGTGGACGTGTTTCATTGCGTCCGGTGGGATCGCCTATGAGTCCGGTAAAGTCGCCGATAAGGAAGATAATGGTGTGGCCAAGTTCTTGAAAATGGCGCATCTTGTGCATGACCACGGTATGGCCGAGATGCAGATCGGGCGCTGTAGGATCAAAGCCTACCTTGACGCGTAAAGGCTTGTTGCGGGCCAGTTTTTTGCGCAGCTCAGCCTCGTCGATCAGTTCGGCGCAGCCGCGTTTGATGTATTCAATGTGGGTATCAACAGACATCATGCTCACCTGCGGGAATGTGCGGATTCGGACGCGGGCCGGTTCCGGCCATGCATTGCGGAAGTAGTCATACGCCAGACGCGGCTTGGTGGCAAGCTCTGTGCCTGCTGCGCCGCCTTGTTCGTCATGCTTTAGGCCAGATGGCGCGTGACCGTCCAACATGGCTGAAAGTATGACTTGTCGTAACAGAACCGCTGCTATATACTTGTAGTATTCTTGGATAGAAAAAAGGCGTCTCCAATGATCACAAAAGTGCTGTTGCTTGCCGTTTTTGCGGTCGTCACGGTAATTGTCGGCTTTTGCTTCCGCGCGCGGGCTGCCGATGTCAACGGATTTGTGCTGGCGGGCCGTTCCGTCGGTCCCTGGTTAAGTGCCTTTGCGTACGGAACGACGTATTTTTCAGCAGTTGTTTTTGTGGGCTATGCCGGGCAGTTCGGCTGGCTGTTCGGCACGGCGGCGATATGGATAGGCTTGGGCAATGCTTTTATTGGCTCGCTGATGGCATGGGTCATCTTGGGCCGTCGCACGCGCCTCATGACGAAGCACCTGCACAGTGCGACCATGCCGGAATTCTTCGGCAGCCGCTACAACTCAAATGCGCTCAAGGTCGCAGCATCGATTATTATTTTCGTCTTTCTCATCCCCTACACAGCCTCACTGTATAACGGGCTTTCACGGCTTTTCGCCATGGCGTTCAATATCGACTTCACAATATGTATCGTGTTGACGGCCGTCTTGACGGGTATCTATGTCATCGCCGGAGGATATTTTGCGACGGCGGTCAACGATGTCATCCAGGGCATTATCATGCTCGGCGGAATCGTTGCGGTGATCGCCGCAATTTTGATGGACAACGGCGGTTTTATCGCAGCTCTCGACACGCTTGCCCGCGTGGAGGATGCGGCCATATCTTCCACGCCCGGGATATTTGCGTCTTTTTTTGGACCGAATCCCTTGAACCTTTTGAGCGTCGTCATACTCACCTCGCTCGGAACCTGGGGGCTTCCGCAGATGGTGCAAAAGTTCTATTCGATTAGCTCCGAAAAAGCTGTCTTTCAAGGCACCGTCATATCTACAGTTTTCGCGCTCGTTGTGGCGGGAGGATGCTATTTTCTGGGCGCTTTCGGGCGGCTGTATTCGAATGCGATCAATATACAAACAGACGGTTACGATGCCATCATTCCAGCGATGCTTTCGGGGCTTTCCCCGCTGCTGATAGGCATTACCGTCATTTTAGTGCTTTCAGCGTCGATGTCCACTCTGTCGGCGCTGGTCATGACTTCGTCTTCGACGTTGACGCTGGATTGTTTGAAGGGACACATCATCAAAGATATGGATGAAAAACTGCAGCTTCGCACAATAAGAGGACTTATCGCGCTGTTTATCTTCATATCGTCCGTCATTGCCATCATTCAGTACAAGGGCAGTATCAGCTTCATCGCGCAACTCATGGGCATCTCATGGGGCGCTCTTGCGGGGTCATTTCTGGCGCCGTTATTTTACGGGCTGTATTGGAAGCGTACAAGCAACGCGGCCGTATGGTGCTGTTTCGTGTTCAGCACCCTGTTCATGGTCGCGAACATGTTCTGCAA
>JAIRVN010000107.1 GCA_031253875.1 Deltaproteobacteria bacterium
GCGGCGGATGCCGGAACCGTGTACCTGACGGAAAACGGCATGCTGCATTTCGCCCACACCCAGAACGATACGCTCTTCCCCGGCTCGGCGGTCAACAAGCATTTGTACGCCAAGGCCAGCATGCCCATCAGCCGGCAATCCATTGCCGGATATGTGGCCAGCACCAAACAGGCGCTCAACCTGGGCAACGTGCGCAAGCTGCCGCCGAATGTGCCTTTTTCTTTCAATCCCGCTTTTGACGATGCCACCGGCTACCATACCCAATCCATGCTCACGCTGCCGCTGATTGATCGCCACGGCGAGGTCCGGGGGGTGCTGCAGCTCATCAACAGCATGGAAGGCCGCAAAATTGTGCCTTTTGCCGCGGATCTGCTGCTCAGCCTGGAACGCCTGGCGCAAATCGCCACGGAAGCGGTGGAACGGGGGCTTATGGCCAACGAACTTATTTTGCGCATGGTGCGCATTGCCGCCCTGCGCGACCCGCGTGAGACGGCAAGCCATGTCCAGCGTGTCGGGGCGTATGCGGCGGAGTTGTATCACCGCTGGGCCGAACGCCGGGGGGTGGACATCGGAGAATTAAAACGCGCTAAAGACAGGCTCCGTCTGGCCGCCATGCTGCACGACATCGGCAAGGTGGGCATTGAGGACGCTGTGCTCAAAAAACCGGGCCGCCTTGATCCGGCGGAACGTGCAATTATGGAGCAGCATTGCGCCCTGGGCGCGAAGCTGTTTGTCAATCTGAGCATGGATGTGGATGCCGAAGCCCGTGAGGTGGCGCTGCACCATCATCAGAAATGGGACGGCACGGGCTATACCGGATCGGAGGAGTTTCCGCATCTGGGCGGCGAACATATCCCCCTTGCCGCGCGCATTGTCGCGGTAGCGGACGTGTACGACGCCCTGGTCTCGCGGCGCTGCTACAAGGAGGCTTGGGACGACGGCAAGGCGCTGCATATCCTCAAGGAAGATGCGGGGATACATTTTGATCCGGAAATTGTGGAATGTTTTCTGGAAATTCAGGATATTATAGCAGCGATCAGAAACCGTTATCCGGAGACAGAAGCCTAGGCAGGCCTTCCGTCAACATTGCAGCGCTGATCAGGGAGTTGGCAAAGGCGGCGGCTCCATGCTAAGGAGCAGGGTCATTAGCGTAATCTCAGCCGGAGCAGGAGAACACCATGTCCAAGCAGTGCCGTCTTGCCGTCGTTGGCGCCACAGGCGCCGTAGGCCGCGAAATGCTTTCCACGCTTGCCGCGCGCAAGTTTCCCGCCACTTCCGTGACAGCGCTGGCCTCTGCCCGCTCCGCAGGGAACAAGGCGCCGTTTGCCGATGGCGAACTGACCGTGCGTGAGCTGACTGCCGAGTCTTTCAAAGACATCGATCTGGCGATTTTTTCCGCCGGCGGCGGCACTTCCGAACAATTTGCCCCCCACGCCGTGGCTGCCGGCTGCGTCGTGGTCGACAACTCTTCGGCGTGGCGCATGGATGACCGCTGTCCTCTGGTTGTGCCCGAAGTGAACGCGCATGCGCTGGACAAGCATCGCGGCATTATCGCCAATCCCAACTGTTCGACCATCCAGATGGTGGTGGCGCTCAAACCCCTGCATGACGCGGCCCGCATCCGCCGCGTGGTGGTCTCCACCTACCAGGCCGTCTCCGGCACGGGACAGAAGGCTATTACCGAACTGGAAACGCAGGTGCGCCAGCTTTTCAACATGCAGGAGCCGGAAATCAAGGTGTATCCCCACCGTATCGCCTTCAACTGCCTGCCGCACATCGATGTCTTCCTGGAAAACGACTACACGAAGGAAGAGATGAAGATGACGCGGGAAACCGTCAAAATCATGGAAGACCCGAAAATCGCGGTTACCGCCACCTGCGTGCGTGTGCCGGTTTTCTACGGCCATTCGGAATCGGTCAATATAGAAACCGAAAAAAAGCTCACCCCCGCCCAGGCACGCGCCATTCTGTCGCAGGCGCCGGGCGTGCAGGTCTACGACAACCCGGGCCAGAAGATGTACCCCATGCCCTTGGATGCCGCCGGAGAGGATGCCGTCTTTGTGGGCCGTCTCCGCGAGGACGAATCTATCGCCAACGGCCTGAACATGTGGATTGTGGCCGATAACATCCGTAAGGGGGCTGCCCTGAATGCCGTACAGATCGCGGAAGAACTGCTCGCACGCAATCTGCTGCGCGTACAGGACAGAAACGCCTTTCTTGCCTGAGCACGGCAGAGACAACGCGCATGGATGTACTGAACGCAACCGACTATCTTGAGCGCATGCTGGCCGCGCCCCGTCCGGGAAGCGCAAAGATCCTGGCTTTTCTTGACTACCGGGTAGGCGCTATCTGTAACGAGCCGAAACTGCTGTTGATTCCGCTGGACGATCACCTCTGCCATCGCGGCGACGGCGTGTTCGAAACCGTGTCCTACCGCGAGCGACGCGTGTTGTTGCTCGACGCCCACCTCGAACGCCTGCGCAATTCGGCAGGGGCTTTGCAGCTCGTCCCGCCCTGTCCGTGGGAAGAGCTGCGCGCCCTGATTCTGGACGTGGCGCGCGCCGGCGGGGTGGAACAAGGATCCCTGCGCATCCTGCTTGGCCGTGGTCCGGGAGGTTTCGGCATTTCTCCGACGGAATGCCCCACTGCGAGCCTGTACATCATCGCGATGCATTCCTCGGATTTGCCGGAAACAACGTATACGAAAGGCTTCAGCGCCTGCCGCAGTTCCATACCGGCGCGCAGCTATCTTGCGCACATCAAGAATACCAATTATCTGCCCAATGTACTGATGACGGAAGAAGCGCGCCGACGAGGGTATGACATCCCTCTTTCCTTTGACGACAAGGGCAATCTTGCGGAATCCGCCATAGCCAATGTGGGTCTTGTGGACGCGCAGGGCGCCTTGGCGGTGCCGGAATTCACCCATTCGTTGCCGGGAACCACAGTGCTCAAGGCTCTGGAACTGGCCAAAACGCATATGCCTGTAAGCACGCGCCCCGTGCCGGAAGAAGAGATATACGCCGCGCGGGAGTTTTTGTTCTTCAGCACTTCTCCAGGCTGTGTGCCCATTACCAGCTATGAGGGACGCCCCATCCACGACGGGCAGCCCGGTCCGGTGGCCAGACTTTTACGGCAGAGCCTGCGAGAAGTCTTGCTGCGGGAAGGGACTCCCTTGTAAATGCGAACAGAAAAACATGGCGTCCATGTCCTTGCGGCGTGAGCGCGCAGGTGTCCCGATGCTCTTTGTGTTGCTTGACCTCCATCCCCAACCGGAACCCTCGCAGCAACGCGTCTTGGCGTTGCTGCGCGCCCTGGTGCAGACAGAGCCCTTCACTCCTTTGCTCATCTGCCGTAAAAATTCCCTCCTGGCCGACAGAGCCGCAGCAGAAGGGTTGCCGATGCTGGCCCTGGGAAGCAGCCGGCCCTTGCATCCCGTTTCCCTATTGCGCATCTGGCTGCGCTTGCGTCCACACCGCCGGGTGATACTGCAAAGTTTCGGAGAACAGGCGGCCGTGCTTGCCAATCTGTTGGCCGCGCGGCGCAGACCTGGCCGGACAATAGTGCTGCATACCCGCTTTTTCACGCCCGGCATGCGCCGTCCCATGCTGCAAAAAAGCTACGCCGCGGCAGACGCCATTGTGTGCGGCAGCTCCACAATCGCCAAACTCGTGCAGCAGGAAAACGAGCTCCCGTCTGACACATTCCGCATCATCCCGCCCGGAACCAAACACAGCGACTACTCTGAGCGCATGGCTCAACGCAACGGCCGCGTCGCCATCTGCATGCCCGGAGCCTTGACGGAAGGACACGGGCAGGCATCTTTGGTGCATGCCATGGCGGCGCTCTGGCAGGTGGAGGATTTGCCGCCTTGGGAAGTGCGCCTGGCAGGTACGGGTCCCATGTTTCATTTTTTGCTTGACGAAGCGCAAAAACTCGGTGTGCTGGATCGTCTCGCCATACTGGGCGAGCAGGATATGCACGACGTGCTTCCGCATTGCAAGCTGCTTGTCCTGCCGCCCGGCGAACTGGTCTACGCGCCGGCGCTGGCCGGCGGCTGGGCCGTGGGGCTGCCCGTCATCTGTCCTGCCCTGCCCGCCGCGATCGAGCTGGTGCGTGACGGGGAAAATGCTCTGCTTGTAGCGCCGGACAATCCCCAGGCGCTGGCTTCCGCCATGCTGCGTATCATCCGTGACGCCAAGCTGGCGGAAAAACTTGTGCAAGGCGGCAGAAACGCACTGGCGTCCGTGTCCGAAGAACGCATGATCGCGGACAATTTCGCCCTGTGCCGGGAACTTATCGCCAGCCACACCTGGGTTGCGGGCTCTTCCGTACCCGCGCAAGACGTCGGCGCCGGGCAACCGTGAGCTGCAATCACCGCTGTCCGAGTGCCTCGTGTCTTGGCGTGTCTGCCAAAAAATCCACAGCAGCCGCAAGGTCTACGGCCACGGCATGTGGCAGGTCCGGGGACGAGGAGGCGTGTGGCGTCCAAAAACCGGCGTCCGGCAGCGGCAGACCGAGTTCGGCGGCGTGGTCGCGGCCCTTGCCGGTCAGCACAAGCACAGTACGCAGCCCGGCTGCGCGGCTGAAACGCACGTCATCGCTCTTGTCGCCAATCATGGCCGTGTGCGCCGCCTGCAGTCCGTGACGTCCGCGCAGCGCATCCCACATGCCTGTCCGCGGCTTGCGGCAGGCGCAGTTTTTTTCCGGGCTGTGGGGACAGAACAGCATGTCTGTAAAATGCACGTCATGCACGGCCAAAAGTTGCGCCAGGCGTTCGTTGCAGGCCTGGACGCTTTCCATGCTGAAATAGCCGCGCCCCACGCCGGACTGGTTGCTGACCATATACAAACGGCATCCTGCCCGCACAAGACGGCGCAACGCCGGCGCAACGCCGGGCAGCAGCGCGAGTTGCGCGGGATCGGACAGATAGTGCCTGTCCTCGATCAAGGTGCCGTCGCGATCGAACAGGATGTCGCGCATTCTTTATTCTCTATTATTGTGTCGCATGTCTGGACGCCCTGCCGAGTGTGGCCCGCATCTTGTCCATGGTCCCGGCATCAGGTTTTCTGCCGCTTTCGTTAAAAAGCGCAAGGCAATATGACAGAGCGCCATGAAGTCTGCCGTAGTCGTCATTTTCACGCATTTCCACATAGGAGCCGCGTATGCTTTCCACCTCATATTTGAGTGGAACGTTCAATGCGCGTAAGCCATGTTCGTACAAGAACACATTGAGGGCGAATATGCCCTCGTCTTTTTTGCTGCCGACATTTCTGCTGTGCGTGGCTATTTTCCAGGCGTTGTACTCCGCATGCTTCCCCCCGTCGGCATCCAGCCGTTCCAGCAGGTCAGCCGCTTCATAGCTGAACTTGCGGATGCCCGCATGGTGGCAGCGCAGACAATAATCCGCGTCTTCCTCGCCGTACAAACCATAATCCTCGCTGAAATAGCCGATGCGCTCACGGATTTTTTTGCCAACGATAAAGCCTTCGCCGGACAGGGATACAGGCATGCTCCACATAGTTCCGTACGCCGTATCGAACCTGTTGTGCGGCGAGGCGCAGTTCCAAACAGGCCCGGTAATGGAACTATAGCGATATGTTCCCCAGGCGGAATAAATGCTCTCAAGCCAATTGTCCGCGATGGGTTTGATATCGTTGTCGACTTTCATGAAAAACGGGGCATCCGCGCTTTTCCATCCGAGATTGCAGGCACAGGAAACCCCGTAATTTCTATCGAGGATAAAAAGCTTGTCGATGACCTTTTTGTCTTGCAAATGCAGCAGTTCTTTGCGCAGATCCGCCTCGCTGCCGTTGTCGACAACCGTCAGAATGAAAGGGGATCGTGTTTTTGCCCTGAGAGCGGTCAGCGTTGCCAGTGTCTCATCGGGTCTGTTGAAGACAGGGACTGTGATGTTCGTGAGCGGGCATATCCTGTGCGCCATGTAGTATTGCTCCGAATAGTAATGCGTGGATGTTATGGTAACGCGAAAAACACCTTATGACAATGTGAGGCGGCAAGGGTTGATGCCGGAATGCACCTTGCTTCCAGCAACAAATCTGTTAGAATAAGAAAGGTTGTGTCAGCCTCCGCTTGAAAATCCGCGTAGCCGGAGCACCTGAACCTTTGCAGTCGGGAAGATGCATGCGTCTCCTTACCAAGCTTCTCAGCGCCATCCTTCTCACGGTTGCAGTCAGCACGGCCATCGCCGCGTATGTTACGTACCGCGAAGCAATCACAGCCATCGACAACACGGCTATGGAAACCACCCGCCTGGTCGCTCTTGAGGTGAGCAACCTTCTTGATCTGCTCATCAACGGACTCAAGCACGATACCGCGCTGCTCACCCAGCGCGATGTGGTGCAACACCTGTACGCCTCGCCGTCACACGCCGTTTCCGGAACAATGCAGGAGGAGTTCAACCGCCTGGTGGCATTCCAACGCGCCCGCGATGAAAAACGCGATGCCGCACTGTTTGATCTTCAAGGCAACATGATATTGAAGACAGCATCCCTGCCGCCAGATATCGACTACAGCCGCAGTGAATATTTTGCCGCCGCCCTGCGCGGCGAATCTGTCATGAGCCGCCCGCTGTTCTCGGAACAGCGGGAAAATTTTTTCCTGTTTGCGGCTGTGCCGATAGTTGTGGCGGGAGAAATCAGGGGGGTTGCCATTTGTACGGTGGGCCTGGAACACGTGAGTTCCAGGGTACTTGCCGTCCGACTGGGCGCAAACGGCTACTGTTACGTCCTGGACAGCCAGGGCAACGTGCTTATCCACCCGCGTCTGGCGATGAATGTGCGCATTCGTCCGCCAGAGCGCCAGGGATGGTGGAGTTATACCTGGGAAGACGTGGACAGACAGTCCTACGCCAGCAGACTTTCGTCCATGGACTGGTATGTCGTGGCCTTGCTGTTCAAAGAAGACCTCCAAGCGCAGGCGTCCCGGATAAGCAGCTACAACTTTATAGTCAATGCCGCCCTGCTGGCCGTGGTGAGCCTTGTTCTCTTTTTCATCGTGCGCAGCATCACCGCCTCGCTGACGCAGGGCGTGCGCTTTGCCAGAGCCATCTCCGCAGGGGATTTCTCGCATACGCTGGCTGTCCGGCGCAGCGACGAACTCGGGGAACTCGCCGATGCCCTGCGGCATATGCAGCATACGCTACGCGCCAATCTTGACAATCTCCTGCTGGAGAAGAAAAATGCCGAGGAGGCGCGTCAGGCGTTGAGTCGCCACAAGGAGAGCCTGGAAGAAACCGTCCATATCCGCACCAAGGAACTATTCCAGGCGGAATCGACGCTGCGCCTGCTGTTGAATGCTGTGCCCGCCGCTATCCTCGGCCTGAATCGGGAAGGATGTATACAATTTGTCAACCAGGCCGCCACGAAGATACTGGGTTTTGAGGTCGGCGAGCAGCTTCCGGAAAACATCCACGCCGTCGGCTTGTACGCGACGCGTCCAGAGGGAAAAAGTCCTGCGCTTGAGGCCGCTGCCAAGCATGAGTATGCGGTTTTCCCCGAGTCCACCGTTTGGCGCAGGGACGGGACCAGTCTGCCCGCCGATGTGAGCATTCACCCCACCAGCCGGGAAGACCCTCATATCGTTGCCGTGCTTTCGGTGCATGACATCAGCACGCGTAGCGAACTCGAAGCCGAAGTGCGGGCGCTGTACAAAACCTCGGCCGACTCCTATCTCATCTGGGATATGCAGGGACGTTGCCTGAAAATCAGCGACGACGCCCTGCACTTTTTCGGCGCCGTCAACCGCAAGCACTTTACGCAGAATTGGAATTCCTTCGTCGTGCCCGGCGCGCCGGGAGAACCCACGCCCGATGCAATTCTGAATACGGCCGCTGCAAGCGGTTTCACACGTTTTGAGTGCATGCTGCGGGATGTCCGGGGCGTATCCATCCCGTGCGAAGTCAGTCTGGCGCCCCTTGCGTACCGGAACCAACCCGCCCTTTTATGCTCCGTACGCGACTTGCGGGGTCTCAAACACGCCGAGGCGGAGGCGCTTGCGGCCAGTGACGCGAAAAGCGAATTTCTGGCGGTGATGAGCCATGAACTCCGTACGCCGCTGAACGGGATCATGGGCATGCTCCAGCTTGCGCGACTGATGCAGGACGTACGGCAAATCCATCCTTGTCTTGATACCGCCCTGGAGTGTAGCCATAACCTTTTGCAGTTACTCAGCGATATTCTTGATATCTGCAGTCTTGAAAAAGGAACCATACAAATACACCCCGCGCCCTTCACTCTTGAAGAACTGGTACATCCCGTGTTCGGCACGCTGCAAAGCGCGGCGGCATCCAAAGGACTCAACTTTTCCCACACCATTGACCCCTCACTGCCTGCGGTGTTCAGCGGCGATGTGCGGCGCATCCGCCAAATCCTGTTCAATCTGGTCGGCAACGCTCTGAAATTCACCGCTATGGGCGAAATATGCGTTGAACTGCAACCCATAGTGGATGCCAAGCTCCAGCTTCATCCCGGGGTGCGCATTTGTGTGCGGGATACGGGAATCGGCATTCCCGAGGAAAAACTGCCCTACCTGTTCGGCCTGTTCACGCAGATGGACAGCAGCATATCCCGCGATTACGGCGGCATGGGGCTGGGGCTCCCCCTCGTGCAGCGCCTCACCCGTCTCATGCATGGCGATCTGCATATTTCCAGCGTGGTCGGACAAGGAAGCGAAGTGCGGGTGGATATTCCCCTGGAAGCGCCCCGCGAAGCAAAGCAAGAACCCGCTTTCTTTTCCGGGGCGGCACGACAACTTCTCCCCATGTACAAAATCCTGGCTGTGGCCCAGGACATGGCCAAACTGCAACTTCTCCTTTTGTCGCTGCAAGGCCTTGGCTGCAGTCCCATGGGCGTCACCGGCAATGAAAACATCTTGGAAGCCTTGCGACAGGATCCGTACGATATGGTGCTGATCAGTGTGTCTACGGCACAGCGGCAGGAAGACCTGGAAATATGCCGTCTCATCCGCAACGAGAATTCCAGGGTGCTCAATCCGCAAATTCCCATTATCGTGCTGACGGAAGATACGCTGCTGGCCAACGCATAGCTCAATCCGCGCCGTAGCCGGGCAACGTGATCATGGCCCCCAGCCGCTCAAGCAGGCTTGCGCTGTCTTTCAGCGCGGGCAATTCCCACCCGATCCGCAGGCTGCTCACCACGGCCCTCCCCAGGACATGACGCGCATCGTCATCTCCCCCCTCGACAACCCGCAAGCCCCATATATTGTGGAACACCACGCTCTCATTCCGGTACTGCCCGAGATAGAGCATGATATGTCCGCGCAGCCAGAGCAGGCTCATGAACGGCACTCCCGAGGCGCTGATCAGCTGCTCCTTGTCCGCGCCGTTCAGGCCTTCCAACATGATAACGCTTCCACTCCTGCCCTGGGCCGCTGAATTGCGGGGCAGCCAGATGCCGAAGGGAGCAAAGATATCCCGCACCGTGGACGAGCAGTCCCGCCATGCGTACAGGCCCCCCCAGCCATAAGGCTGACCCAGCATCTGATTGCCCACCCTGGCAAGCCAAGCGGGATTCAGGGGCAAGGGTTTGACTTTGGCCTGATCCGAACCGAGCGCAACCGCGGCAATGACGGCCTGTCCCTGTGAACCGCGCACCGGCGCCAGCACGTTTATGCCACGCGCATGTTCTTTGTGCAGGGGATACACAGCGCCAATGTGCGTGTGGCCAATGACGCCCGCCTTCGTGGCGAGCGGCAGATCGTCCCGGATGACGGCGGCATAACGTCCATTGCGGTACTGCGCCATAAAGGACGCATCCACCAGCGCCACATCCTCCGCCGACACCCAGCCGGACGCGATGGGGGTGTCCACAAAATACCACGCGCCGTCCGCCGAAATATGGGCCGCGTACAACGGTGTGCCGAGAAAGAGCGAACTGTACTGAAACATGTCAAAGGGATTGTCCCGGCCAAAAGGACGTGGCGTGGTCATGCGCGGGCGCGTGCTGGGCAGTTCCCGGATGAAGGTATGGCGGAGAGTGATGCCGGGTTGCGCAACGCACGGATACGAACCGAGGTTCGCGTTGGCCCGCATGCCGTCCCATTCCTCCCGCGTCCAGGGCCGCGCGTTTTCCGTGAAGCCCTGCGGCCCCTTGCCGAAACGCAAGGCTAGCGCCTTGGCCGTTACAGCCGCTCCGGCCTGTTGCCAGGGACTGAAAAAAATACGGTCAAAACGCGCGTCCTGCCGCGCCTGTTCCTGTTGGGAAAGAAGCCGGCGATCCTTGCCGATGCGTTGCGCATAGACCGTCAAATCCTGCGGCAAGCGGCGCAGATCTTCCACATCGCGCATGTGGGCGAAGCGCGGTTGCTCGCGCAGGCCGGTATCTTCCCGGGTAGCACAGCCTCCCAGCATCGCGACGCAACACAAAAACACGAGTATCGCGGATGCCGGAACACGGAAAAGTTGCAACATGGACGCCAACACCTGTCGTGTTATCACTTCTGTACGCAGCGCCGGCAGGCATGCGCTACGCTCCGGGCTGTGCACGGATGCGGACAAGAGTTCCTTGCTTCTCAAACCGGCGTTGTATATACCTGCATATACCTGCTTGAGCATAAAAAGAAAATACGGCATACGCCGCCTCAGGAGGGCTGTGTGAGCGCAAACACCTTGCTTATCGTCGAAGACAGCTTTGTTCAGGCAAAAATCATCCGTAAGCAGTTTGAAGTACTCACGGATTTTTCCATGCTGATTGCTCCCAACCTGTCGGAAGCTGCGGCGCTGATTACCGCCCATAAAGAAAAACTGTTTGCGGCCGTTGTGGACTTGAACCTGCCGGACGCCCCCGACGGCGAAGCCGTGGATTTGTGTCGCGAACACGGCCTTGTCTGCATTGTGCTCACCGCCTCTTTTGACGAATCCCTGCGTCAGCAATTCCTGGAAAAACGCGTGGCGGACTATTTTCTCAAGGGCAGCATAGATGACATCGAACCATTGACCGTGAGCGTGCAGCGGCTGCATGCCAACCGCAGGGTAACGGCGCTGGTGGTGGATGATTCCGCAACGCAACGGCAGATTGTGAAAAAAATGCTGGCCGCGCAATGCATCGCTGCCCTTGAAGCAACCGACGGCATGGAGGCCTTGGAAGTGCTTGCCCAGAATCCCGGTATCCGGCTGGTGATCACCGACTTCGAGATGCCGCGCATGGACGGCATCACGCTGGTGCGCGAAATCCGTGGCAAGCATAAAATCAATGACATGGCGGTGATCGGACTTTCTTCCGCAGGGTCCGGCCCGTTGACCGCCAAATTTCTCAAATACGGCGCCAATGATTTTCTTACCAAGCCCTTTGAAGCCGAGGAATTTTACTGGCGGGTCAATCAGACCCTGAATATACTTGATGTGATGCAGGAATTGCGGGATTACCGCGATCACGCGGCAAAACGTTGATCCCGCCGCCAGAGCAAGGAAGCAAATGCTCTACAGAAGGGTCCACAACATCCGTGTGGCGATGCAAACGAGAAACACGGCAAAAATGCGCTTCAGTTTGCTGACCGGCAGAGAGTGGGACAATTTTGCGCCCAGAGGCGCCATGCAATAACTGGCCGCGGCAATGCCCGTCAGCGCCACGAGGCTGACATAGCCCAGCGAGTACGGGGGCAAGTTCGGCACGGACAGCCCGTTCCAGATGAAGCTCACGGTTCCCGCAACGGCGATGGGAAAGCCGATGGCGGCGGATGTGCCCACGGCGGTATGCATGGGCACGTTGCAATAGCTCATGAAGGGCACGGAAAGCGTACCGCCGCCTATGCCGACCAGGCTGGAAACCACACCGATGACGCCGCCCACGCCGTTCATGCCGAGCGTGCCGGGCAGATGCCTGCCGGCTTTGGGCTTGAAATCCAGAAACATCTGGATGGCAACGTAATAGAGAAAACAGACAAAAAAGGCCCGCAAAAAGACCACGGGCAGCGCGGCTGCCAAAAAACCTCCCCCGAAAGTTCCAATGAGAATGCCGGGCGTAATGGAGCGCCAGATATCCCAGCGCACAGCGCCGCGTTTGTCATGCGCGCGGAAACTGGAAATCGAGGTTATGGTGATAGTGGCCAGCGAGGTGCCAAGCGCCATAAGCTGAATCAATTCCGCGGGCACGCCTTGCCAAGGGAAGATGAACACCAGCATGGGCACGATAACAAGGCCGCCGCCCACTCCCAGGAGTCCCGCCAGAATGCCGGCGACGACTCCGCAAGCCAGATATACGAGCAATGCTGTTATCATACACGTGTGCCCCGTAAAAAATTGTGTTCCATTCCCGGCTACGCCATACTGTCGTCGTCAAGGCTGTCTTCGTCGTCGGGCTGCCACGTTGATTGTTTGCGTGTGGAGTCGCTCTTTTTTCCGGCCGGGCCGGGCTCTTCCAACATGCTGTCGTCATCAAGACTGTCCTCGTCGTCGGGCTGCCATTTCGACTGCGGGCGCAGCGGAGGTGTTGTCGTATCAGCCATGATCGTCTCCTTCTCATCCCCCAAATAGGGATTGAAATATCCGAAACCAAGCCAGGGACAGGCTTTACGCAGGCGCCGCCTGAAATTGCCGAAACCCACGGACGGGCCCAGCGCCACAGGCGCAAGAAGTTCCATATACAATTCCGGGTCAATGTTCAAATTGCGCAACTGGAGAAAATCCCCCCTGTATGTCTGTATAAGTTCCACAAGCGCCTCAATTTCCTCTTCCGTATCGCTGACGCCCGGAAAATACAAGAGATTGACGGACACAAAAACACCGGCCGCATGCGCGCGGGCTATGGATTCGCGCACCTGCGCCAGTTGATAGCCTTGCGGGCGGAAATACAAGGCATAGCATTCCTCTCTGGCGCTGTTCATACTCACGCGCAGGGAATCCAGGCCCGCTTCCGCCAACGCCGCCACCGCGCCGGGCAAAGAGGCGTTGCTGTTCAGATTCACCGTCCCACGCCCTCCGGCAGCGCGAAAACGTTCCACAACCTCGATCAGAAGCGCGGCCTGTGTGAGCGGCTCGCCCTCGCAACCCTGCCCGAAAGAAAATACGGGCCGTTTCTCCTCCCTGGCGTGATGGAACATGACTTCCAGCACCTCGTCCGCCGTGGGGGTGAAAGACATGCGGTTCTGCGGCGTGGCGCAAATTTTCGATCCTTGCTCCTGCTGCGAAATGCAGCCCACGCACCGCGCGTTGCACGCACGGGAAACCGGCAAGGGCGCCTCATAGCGGCCAAGAGCGAGATTGCGCGCCGCCGGGCAGGAGTAGCGCAGGACGCACTTCGCCATCAAATGCTGTATCAGCCTGTTGTCAGGATAGCGCCGCATCAGCGCCTTCGCCCGATGCTCCAGGCGTGCCTTGGTTATGCCGGAAAAAATCTGACGCGTATCCTCGTCCACCCTTTTGGCGCAGACGTAGAAGCGGCCCCGGGCAAAGCCCACGGCGCCGTATGCGAAAAGCGGCAGCACAGGCGCGCCGTTGTCCGCCACATACGCTGGATGCGCCGTTATGGTATGGGCTGGCGCGGAAAAAGCGGCCACCGCCAGTTCTTCCTGCACCTCGACTTCGCCCGTTTCCGGATCAAGTCCGACAGCACGGCGGGCAGGCAGTAAAAAAAGTTCGCTTTCATCCGGCAAGGGCATGAGTTCATCCGGACGCGGCAAGGTCCACTGGCTGCCTTGGCGGCACAGCATAAGCAAATCCGGATGTTCAAAAATCCGGCTCCGGCTGTCGGCGACAACGAGACGTGGACGAAGAGGGGGCATATTTTCCCTTGCAAATTATACCGTTACGAGTCATATTATTCACCCACAGCGAGGAG
>JAIRVN010000156.1 GCA_031253875.1 Deltaproteobacteria bacterium
GGTTCACGCACGCGGGTCAAGGTGGTCAAAAACAAGGTTGCGCCTCCTTTCCGGGAAGCGGTGTTCGACATCCTCTACGGGCAGGGCATTTCCCGCTCTGGAGAAGTGCTTGATCTGGCCGTTGAGGCCAAAATCGTTGACCAGAGCGGTTCGTGGTTCTCCTTCGGCGCGGAAAAACTCGGTCAGGGCAGGGAACGCGTTCGGGCCCTGCTGGACGAAAATCCGGATCTGCGCGTGAGCATCGAACACAAGGTCATTGAACACCTGGGCATGAATCCGCGCGAGTTTGTACCGGCCCCGGAAGAGACGGATGAAGGCGCTTTTGAAGAAGCATAGGCAGTGTTGCCGATCTCAACTTTTATCACAGGACATCCGCAACCGATGCTCACCGCTCGAGAGATTCGCTGGCGTTTTTTGGAATATTTCCGCGTGCATGGTCATGAAATAGTGGCTTCTTCCGCCCTGATTCCCAGGGACGATCCGAGCCTGCTGTTTACCAATGCGGGCATGGTGCAGTTCAAAAAAGTCTTTCTCGGACAGGAACAACGCGAGTACCAGCGCGCCGTAACATCCCAGAAATGTCTGCGCGTGAGCGGCAAACACAATGACTTGGAAAATGTGGGCCGCACCGCGCGTCACCATACCTTTTTCGAAATGCTCGGCAATTTTTCCTTCGGCGACTATTTCAAGGAAGAAGCTATCCGTTTGGCCTGGAACTTTGTGACCGAGGAATTGAAGCTGCCCAGGGACAAACTCTATGTCACGGTATTCCGCGAAGATGACGAGGCCGCCGACTTGTGGCAAAGCGTGGCCGGGCTGAAGCCTGAACGCATTTTTCGCATGGGAGAAAAGGACAACTTCTGGGCCATGGGCGATACCGGTCCGTGCGGCCCCTGCTCGGAAATTTATTATGATCAAGGGCCGGCAATGGTTTGTGGCCCGGACTGCGGCATCGGTCAATGCGATTGCGACCGTTATCTGGAGATCTGGAACCTGGTGTTCATGCAGTACGATCAGGTGACGCCGACCGAACGCATCAATCTGCCCCGGCCTTCCATCGACACCGGCATGGGCCTTGAGCGTATCGCGGCTGTGTGTCAGGGTAAACAGTCCAACTACGACAGTGATTTGTTCCAGGAGTTTATCCAATTCACCGCGAGCTTGGCGGGCCAATCTTACAAGGCGGGCAATGAGGACGTGGATACCGCCCTGCGGGTAATCGCCGACCATAGCCGCGCAGCGGCCATTTTGATCTTCGACGGCGTCCTGCCTTCCAACGAAGGGCGCGGGTACGTGCTGCGCCGTCTCATTCGTCGCGCCTGCCGCTTCGGACGCCTGATCGGGATGCAGGAACCCTTCCTGCACAAGGTGGCCCTGAAGGTGTCGGAAGTCATGGGCGAAGATTTCCCGCAAGGGGCCGTCAGCACCAAGTTTATGGATCAGGCCGTACGCGCCGAGGAAGAACGTTTCAGTCTCACGCTGGACAAGGGTTTGTCCCTGCTGGAGGACGAGCTGGCGAAGCTTGCGGCATCCAAAAGCGCAACCGTGCCGGGAATCATGTGCTTCACCCTGTACGACACCTATGGCTTTCCCCTGGATATCGTGAACGATATTGCGGAAAAGCGCGGCTTTCTCGTGGACGAACAGGGTTTTGCCGCTCACATGCGGGAACAGAAGGAGCGTTCCCGTGCGGCTCAGAAAAGCGGTTTGTTCGGAGTGGAAGGCAAAGATCCCCTGCGCATTTTTCAGCCCTTGCTGGATGCAAACATTGTGTGCGATTTCACCGGACATGGTTGTCTGAGTGACGATGGCCGCGTGCTGGCCCTGCTGCATGCGCAGGGAGAATCCGCGGACGCGCTGGAAGAAGGCGCCGCAGGCTTTGTGGTCACCAATGTCACGCCGTTTTACGGCGCTTCCGGCGGCCAGGCGGGCGATACCGGAATGCTGCGCTCGTTTACCGGACAGGCAAAGGTGACGGATACTCTGTGGCCGGCGCCGGAACTTGTCGTCCACCAGATTGTGGTGACCAGCGGCGAAATGCTGCCGGAACAAACAGTGTATCTGGAAGTGGATAAGGAAAAGCGCCTGGCCTCGGCCCGCAACCACAGTTGTACCCACCTGCTGCATGCCGCGCTGCGCCGCGTGCTGGGCGAACATGTGCAGCAGGCCGGTTCGCTGGTGGCTCCGGATCGCCTGCGTTTTGATTTTTCGCACATCAAGGCCATGACGCCTGAAGAACTGGCCGTCGTAGAACAGGAGGTCAATCGCGCCATCCTTGCGGATTTGCCTGTTGAAGCCGCGGTTATGAGGCGCGAGGAAGCTGAAGCCGCCGGAGCCATAGCCCTGTTCGGCGAAAAATACGGCGAACAGGTACGCGTTGTACGCATTGGGGATGGCGAATCCACGGAACTGTGCGGCGGCACCCATCTCAGCGCTACCGGAGAGGCGGGTTTTTTCGCCATTCTTGCCGAGTCCGGCATTGCCGCCGGCACGCGGCGCATTGAAGCCGCCACGGGCTGGAACGCCTTCGGTCTTTTCCAAAACCAGCGACAGGAACTGGAGACAATCGCGGGGCAACTGAAGTCCCGGCCAGGTGAACTCGCGCCCAAGGTAGCAGCCTTGCAAAAAGAAACGCGCAGCCTGCGTAAGGAACTGGAACAGGCCGGCCAGGCTTCGGCCGGCCAGGGTGATATCATGGCCGGCCTGACTTCAGTCGAGGGCATCCCGCTGCTTGCCGTCCGCGTGGAGAATCTGCCAATCAAGGCGCTGCGGGAATTGATGGACAAGGCGCGTTCCCGCATGCCTTCCGGCGTGGCGTGTCTGGCTTCCGCCGAGGACGGCAAAGCGTCGCTCATTCTGTATGTGTCCAAAGACCTGCACGCCAAATTCACCGCGCCTGATCTGATCCGCCAACTCGCGCCTTCCGTTGGCGCGGCAGGCGGCGGTGGACGGCCGGATCTCGCCCAGACGGGCGGATCCGACCCGGCGGGCATTGAAAAAGCGTTTGAAAAACTGCGCGATTTGCTGAAATAGGGTACTGTTATGATTGGTATTTCAAAACTGTATTGCGGTCAGATTGAACCTTCGGACGCGTTGCGTTACGGACGTCATTCCGGCAAACTGCCTTCGCATTTACTGCAATTTTCCGCGGACAAGAAGCCCGTTGTCGTCTGGAACATGACCAGGCGCTGCAATCTGCGCTGTGTGCACTGTTACGCCAAGGCGCTGGAGGAACGGGGCAAGGACGCCATTACCACCGAACAGGGCAAGGCGCTTATAGACGATCTGGCTGCCTACGGCGCGCCGGTCATGCTCTTTTCCGGCGGTGAACCGCTGGTGCGCGAGGATGTGGTGGAGCTTGCCAAACATGCCACGGGCAAGGGCATGCGGGCGGTTATCTCTACCAACGGCACGCTGATCACACAACAGAAGGCGCGGGAACTCAAGGAAGTGGGATTTTCCTACGTGGGCATTTCGCTGGACGGCGGCGAAGATGTGCATGACAGGTTCCGCGCGGTGCCGGGTTCTTTCAGAAAGGCGTTGGAAGGCATCGCCAACTGTCAGGCCGAAGGACTGAAGGTCGGGCTGCGCTTTACCGTCAACAAGCGCAATGTGGGCGAAGTGCCGGTATTGTTCGATCTGGTGCGCGATCTTGAGGTGCCGCGAATCTGCTTTTACCATCTGGTGTATTCCGGTCGTGGTTCGGACCTGATCAAGGAAGACCTGAACCATGCCGAAACCCGCGCGCTCCTGGATCTGATCATGGATCATACCCGCGCGCTTTTTGACGCGGGTAAGCCCAAGGAAGTACTTACCGTGGACAACCACGCGGACGGCCCTTACGTGTGGATGCGCCTGCAGCGGGAAGATCCGGGGCGGGCAGCGGAGGTGTTCGAGCTCTTGCAGTACAACGAGGGCAACAGTTCCGGCCGGGGCATCGGCTGCATCTCTTGGGACGGACAGGTGCATGCCGACCAGTTCTGGCGCAACCATAGCTTCGGCAATGTGTTGGAACGGCCGTTTTCGCTGATTTGGGACGACCCGGACATTGCGCTTCTGCACAA
>JAIRVN010000024.1 GCA_031253875.1 Deltaproteobacteria bacterium
CGGCGCCCTGGACGACGACGAAAAGGGAACGCCCAAGCCCAACCCGGCGCGTTGCCGCCGTTGCGGAACCTGCTTCGGCGCGTGCCCCGAGCGCGTCATCTCCTTTGCGGACTATAACATCGACCAGATCGGCTCGATGATCCGCGAAGTCCATGTGCCCAAAGACATGAAGAACGAAGGCCCGCGCGTGCTCATCCTGGCCTGCGAAAACGACGCCTACCCCGCTCTGGACATGGCCGGCGCGCGTCGCAACGCGTGGAGCCCCTATGTGCGCATCATTCCCGTGCGCTGCCTGGGCTCACTCAACGCCATCTGGATATCCGACGCGATGTCCAAGGGCTACGACGGCGTGATGATGCTCGGTTGCAAGTACGGAAGCGATTATCAATGCCACTTCATCAAGGGTTCGGAAATCTGCAACCGCCGCAAGGAAAACATCGCCGAAACCCTGGCGCGGCTCGGCATCGAAGCTGCGCGCGTGGAACAGCTTGACGTGGCCATTGACGAATACGATAAGGTTCCCGCGATGATCGACGACTTCGTGCGCCGCATCATTGAGAAGGGCCCCAACCCCTTCAAGGGCATGTAGGAGGACGGCAACATGGCTCAATGCACGCAAATTACGCCCGATCTGGATTTTGTACGCGAAATCCGGGCCGCCGGCGGCGAAAACCTCAAAAAATGCTACCAGTGCGCGACCTGCGCTGTGGCCTGTCCTATCTCCCCGGCCAACAATCCCTATCCCCGCAAGGAGATGGTATGGGCTTCCTGGGGATTGAAAGACAAGCTCATGAACGATGTGGACCTGTGGCTGTGCCATAACTGCGGCAACTGCGCGGATCTGTGTCCCCGCGGGGCGCGCCCGGCGGATGTGATGGCCGCAGCCCGCAACATGATCTACAAAGACCTGGTTGCTCCGTCGATCATCGGCAAGTGGATGAGTTCCCTTAAAGGTCTGCCCTTTCTGGTTGCGATTCCCGCCTTCATATGGCTCTTCGTCTGGGCCGTGCGATCCAACATCAAAGGTTCCTGGTTTCCCAGGGCCGCCGACGGACGCATCGTGTTCGGCGAAATTTTCTACGGCGATTACACCATTGATCCCATTTTCATCGTCACCTTCTTCGGAGCCCTGTATATCCTGTACAAGGGAACGATGAACCTGCTGAAACGCTTCAAGCCCGAAGGCGCCATGCTCATGCTTGGCAGCGTCAAACCCTGGTACATGCATTTGTGGGATGTCCTTGTCGGGGAAATCGTCACCCACAAAAAATTCCAGGACTGCGGCGTTGACAAGTCCGACCGGAAACTGGGCCACATGGCCATCTTCTATAGTTTTATCGTTCTGGCAGTGGTCACCAGCATCGTGGCGGGCGGCCATTGGATAGGCAAAGTTATCCCGGTGCTGGATGTGCCGACGCCCATGCCGCAGACCTTCCCGGTGAAAATCCTGGCGAACATCGGCGCTGTAGGTCTGTTGTCCGGCCTGGCCGTGATGACCTTGCGTCGCTTGAAGCTGGATCCCAAATTCCAGGCTTCCAGTTTCTATGACTGGTACCTGCTTGGCGTTATCTGGGCTGTGGCTGTCACGGGCATGTTTGCGCAAATTTTCCGCCTTATGGACTGCGCGAGCTGGGCCTTTTCCGTGTACTACCTGCACCTGGTGGCTGTGTGGATGCTGTTTGCGTACCTGCCCTGGTCCAAGCTCGGGCATTTTGTATACCGCGTGGCGGCGCTCACCTATGTGCGCACGATAGGACGGCGTTAACAACGCTCTTCGTTACAAGACTCCGGAGGAGACCTGATATGTCTGATGTAGCCCGTAAAGTATTCCCCCTGGAAAGCGTTCTTGCCCTGCTGGTGGGCAAGGAAGACGCCGCTGTCACCGAGATGGCCGGCTTTCTCACCGGGCGCAGCCTGTGCTGCTGCTCCACCGCCCTGGTCGCTCCCATGGCGGCCGGCTGGTTGGCCAACCTGTATCCGGCCTTCATCAACCTGAAGTATGATGGAAGCCAGCCCTGGGCCAATTTCGTGTCCGGCATGAGATCCCAGGTGGGTGACAACGTCTCTGTGCCGCCCATGACAGGCCCGTCCCAGGCCATGGTCGCCAAAGTGCTCGACGCCATGGCCGAAAAAGCGGAAACCCTGAAAGTCCAGGCCGCGGAAATCACCACGCTCCAGGCTCGCGTGGAAGCACTGGAACCTTTCCAGGGCAAGGCCGAGGAACAGGAAAAGAAGATCGGCCAGCTCGAAGCCAAGGTAAAAAGCCAGAACGCCGATATCGGCGCGCTGCGCAGGGAAATGATCCCGTTCCAGGGCAAGATGCCCGTGGATCAGCAGGAACTTGAAAACATCATCAAAGATGCCATTGTCAAGAATCTGAAGAACTTCACCGGCGGCATGGCTGCTGCCGGCGTGGTCGCCGCCGGCGAAGCCGTGGCAGAAGCAGCCGCCGAAGAAAGCGGCGGCGTGCCCGACAGCTTCGGCTTCGGGGCCTCCGGCTCGGACGGCGACGGTTTCGGCTTCTAGAACATTCATCTCACGGCAAGGATTTGCGAGCAAATCCTTCGCATGCGCCTTGATCTTGTCCTTGCATCCAGAGGCGGGGGGAAACCAAGCGTCCCCGCCTCTTCGGTGTCTGGGGCCGGTTTACGTCGGTTTGAGCAGTATGGGGAATGGCTCAGTTTGCCGTCAATTCGCGCGGCACGACCACAGCCAGACCACCCAACGATGTCTCCTTGTATTTTGCCTGGAGATCCAAGCCGGTGCGGTACATGACCTCAATCACGTCATCCAGATTCACGAGTGTCCTTACCTCTCCTTCGAGCAGGGCGAGCTGCGCGCACTGCAAAGCCCGCTGTGCCGCCATGCCGTTGCGTTCAATGCAGGGAATTTGCACCAGGCCGCCCACAGGGTCGCAGGTGAGTCCAAGGTTGTGTTCCATGGCCATTTTTGCGGCCATTTCAATCTGAAGGAGATCTCCGCCTAAAATGGCGCACAGCCCTCCGGCCGCCATAGAGCAGGAAACACCGACTTCAGCTTGGCAGCCGGCCTCGGCCCCGGCCAGGGAGGCGTTCATCTGGTACAGCATGCCTATGGCTGCGGAGGTAAGAATAAAATCGATAATCTTGTCTTCTGAAGTTTCAGGAAAAAACTGCTCGTACCACGCCAATACGCCGGGTATAATGCCGGCGGCGCCATTGGTGGGGGCCGTCACCACGCGCGCGCCCATGGCGTTTTGTTCGCCCACGGCCATGGCGTAAACAAGCGCCCAAGGCTGAAAATTGCCGCGTCCCTGCTCGGCCGCCTCCTTGATGCGGCGGAATAGGCCGGGGGCGCGGCAGCTTACGCCAAGTCCACCGGGCAAGGTTCCTTCCATTTTACAACCGCGTTCCACATCTTCACGCATGACGCCATAGATTTCCAGGATTTTTTTTCTGACGTTTTCTTCCGTATCCCAAGTTTTTTCATTTGCCATCAGCAGTTGCGCCACAGTTTTATGTTCCCGGCTGCAGAGTGCGCTCAACTCCTTCCAGGAACCAAAGGGGAAAGGAGGCGTGGCCCCGCCGGAACTGGACGGCGCGTCAAAGTTTTCTTCCGTTTTGATGAAGCCGCCGCCGATGGAATAGTAGTTTTCAGAGATCAGTTGCTTGTTATGGGAGTCGAATGCCGTAAATGTCATGCCATTTGTGTGCTTGGACAAGGTCTTGTCCTTGTGGATCTTCATGTCGCGGATATAATTGAATGGAGTTACAAGTTTTCCTCCAAGACGCAGATCCGCATCGCCCACCTGCAGCTCCGCTATCCGGGCGTGCATAGCATCAATATCGACGGTTTTGGGATCATTGCCTTCAAGACCGGCGAGAATGGCGCCAAAGGTTCCGTGCCCTGCGCCTGTCAGGGCAAGCGAACCGTAGACGTCTATCCTGATGCGTCCGATGCCGGCAAGTGCGCTTTCCAGGATTTTGTCCGCAAAGGCTTTCCCGGCGACCATCGGCCCCATGGTATGCGAACTGGAAGGGCCGACGCCTATTTTGTACATATTGAATACGCTGAGCATAGGGGGGTTCTCCGTAGCATGAAATGCCTAAGGCATGCAGGACGCAATAAGGTTGGCCACCAACGTGATCAGGCCGACAACAAAGATAACGCCGCCGAGGGGAGAACGGTAAATATACAGCCTGGGAACTTTACGCATGAGAAATACAGGCATCAGGTAAAGATAGACGGCAATGACCGGAGAGGAAATGATGCCAATGACCGAGAGAATCGGCGGGTTGTATACGGCAAGGAACCAAAGCAGCACAAAAAGAACGCCCGTTAATGTCAAATCGATTTTCTTGTGATTGAGCGTCGCCCGCTTCTCGGGATTCTTCCACGCCATAAGATCCGTGACGATACCGTAAAGTCCTTCGCGGGTTCCGGAAAAATGCCCCGTGTACGACCCCATGATGGCGAGAAGGGCGATGCACGGACTACTCCAGCGTATGATGGGATCATGAAAGGATATGGAGATGGCCGAGAGCGTGTCGATGTTCTGGGTTTGCGCCATTTGGAAGATTTCCACCGAACCGGCCAGCATCATGGAAATCACAAAGAACATGATGAAAACAAGGATAAGTATATTTGTCCATAGTATTACCTGGTCTGAACGCCCGACAGCCTCTTCAATCGTAGCGTGATTTTTATGGTAAAATGCGCCTACAGTGGAACACACTGGAGAAAAATTCATCGCAAAAACAAATAACGGCAAGAGCACCAACACACTCTTCATGAATTCAAGAGAATCCGGCATTGCTTGCGTGAATACGGACGTGCTCCAGTGCGGGATCATATAGAGAGAAATGAATACCATAAGCAGGATATGCGGAACGGTAATGATTGAGGTAAAAGCAACCAGGACCCTCGGGCTGAAAATCAAAACGCTGGTCAATACGGCCAACGAGACAAAGGTGACCAGCGGCCTTGACGTCTCGCCAAGGTGCATCTGATGCTCCAGAAAAGAGGAGACGATATTGGTCAGACCCGTGGCATAGCTGACGCAGATGGATACAATGGAGAGAAAATACAGTATGGATAATGCGAAGCTGGCGTTAAACCCCAAATCGCTTTCCACAGCGCTGATGATGTCTTCGCCTTTGGGACAGGAAGCCACTATACGTGTAATCCCGCGGTGGCTTATGTACGAAAGGGGACAAATGACGGCAGCCAAAAGAAGAGTGGGCCAAATACCGGCGAGTCCAGCCTTGATGGGAAGAAAAAGAACGCCCGCGCCTACGGCCGTGCCGAAACAGGTCAACACCCAGCCCTTGTCGATTTTATTCATCTTCCATGCCGTTGAACTCATGGGAATCCTCCTTATCTGTTGATGTGTGCCGTACGCTCTCGGGCTGCGTCCGACCAGGGAACCTTATCCTTGTCTCGCGCGGGCAAAGCCTTCGGCGGAACGGAGAATCACCTTTTCATCAACGCAAAAGGCCAGACGAAAGTGTCCGGGGCAGCCGAAGCCCGAACCGGGTACGCCCAGCACCCGTTCCCGTGCCAGACGGCGTACAAAGGCCACGTCATCCCCGCCCGGCGCCTCCGGGAAAAAATAAAAGGCGCCTTCGGGCATCCGGAAGCCATAGCCCGCCTCTGTCAACACGTTGGCCATGGCGTTGCGGCGGCGTTCATATATCCGTACATCCACCTGCGAGCCGAGCGCGGCAGCCATAAGGT
This sequence comes from Deltaproteobacteria bacterium, assembly GCA_031253875.1. Lineage (GTDB taxonomy): Bacteria > Desulfobacterota > Desulfovibrionia > Desulfovibrionales > Desulfovibrionaceae > WRKB01. The sequence continues at coordinate 5,716 of JAIRVN010000024.1, forward strand.
GCTGCGCCACCACCGGCGGGTTGACAAAACCCAGGGTGCGGTTGGTCATGGTCAGGGCGGCCATGAGCTGTTCACGTTTTTCCATGTCGGCGGAAAGCGCCAGATAACCGAGCCGTTCACCCGGCATGCTCAGGTTTTTGGAGAAGGAACTGCCGAGCACGGCATAGGGGTACAGAGGCAGCACCGAAGGCGCCTGCGCTCCGTCAAAGGCAAGGAAGCGGTAGGGCTCGTCGGAGAAGAGGAATATGGGCCTGCCGTTGCGCTCGGACGCGGCCCGCAGCACGGCGCAGAGGTTCTCGATCTGTTCGCGGCTGTAGACAACGCCCGTGGGATTGTTCGGCGAGTTGATGATCCGTACCCGGGTGCGTTTGGTGATGGCCGCTTCGAGCGCGCCGGGATCGGGCGCAAAGCTCTTGGGGGTGCTGGGCACGGGTTTGAACACGCCGCCGTGGTTGTCGGCATACGCGCCGTACTCCACAAAATACGGGGCAAAGCACAACACTTCGTCGCCGGGATCAAGCACGGCCCGGAAAAAGACATTGATGCCCCCTGCCACCCCGCAGGTCAAGATGACATCCGCAGCGGCGACCGGCGTTTGCTGTTCCCTGCTGAGCCAGTCGGCCAGTTTTTCCCTGGCCCAGCCAAAACCGGCGTTGGGCATGTAGCCGAGCGCAAAAGGCTGATCCAGTGTTTGGGCCAGATTCTTCATGCCGTCCGCCACAGCCGGGGGCGGAGGCAGGTCGGGATTGCCCAGGCTGAAGTCGCATACCGCGTCCTCGCCATATTGCTGTTTCAGGGCAATGCCTTCCTCGAACATCTTGCGTATCCAGGAGGAACCTTCCAGGGCGGAAGCTATTTTTGCGGCAACGAGCGACATATTTTTTCTCCAAAATTATTGCAATACCCCAGTTTCGCTCTGCAAAAAACGTATTTTAGCCTGGCAGTGTTCCATTTCCAGGCGTTTTTGCAATTTTCCCTGGCGCAGCCTGTGGATATCCCCGGCGTGCACAATGCCTTGTTCCGGATTTTCCGCCGCCATGAAGATGCGCAGGCCGGCGTCCATGTCGCTGATCTCAGCGCGCAGTTTCTCCCACTGTTCCTGCAACGCTGGAATAGACTCCGGAGAGGCGCACGCGCTTGCGTGGTGTTTTGTCATTGCCTTCCTCGTTGTGTTCCTCGTTTCGTTCCTCACCATGAACGGCTTGTGACGTCCATGGTTCGGGCAGCGTGTTGTAGAGAGTCCAAAAACGCGGATAGAGCGCGCTCATGATGCCGGGATTGGCAAGCTGGAGGCGTGGCCGTGCAAAGGCGGCCAATGCATAGGCCATGGCCCAGGCCGGTGAAGGCGCCGTCCAGGGGGTCGCGTCGTGCTGTACGGGAGCTTCCGGGGGCACGAGGCGTGTGCCTGCCAGGGTGATGCCCACAGCGTGCAGAAAATCGTCGCGCTCGTCCTCGGCAAGTCCTTGCGGCAGTTCCGGCAGGCGCGCCTCCCGGCCGCGTAAGACCGGCAGGCAGGCCAGCGCCAGGGCCAAAGGCACAAAACGGATCGGCAGCCCGGGAAAGCCGGGCGACTGGGGCTGCCTTGCCGTATGTTCCGGGCATTGCGCAACAATGGCGTCGGCAGTCCGTTCCACGTGCACGCCCGCACTTTCCATTAGGCCCAGAAGTTCCCGGCCGGGCGCGCAATCGGGCCATAGGCCCGTCAGGCGTACAGAACCGCCGGTACAGGCAGGCAGGGCCAGCAGCGTGCCCGCCAAAGCCAGATCCACGCCCACAGCGGGCGCGGCGGGCAGCGTGACGCCCGGCAGAATGCGTATGCGCCGGTCGGCGCGTTCGAACCCGACCCGGCAGGCGGTCAGGATATCAAGCGCCTCGTCCAGGATGACATCCGCCTGGGGATGGGATGCAAGATCCAGGGCCACAGGCTGCGGCCAGCAAGGCGCGGCCAGGAGCAACCCGGTCACGGCGTCCGCCGGCAAGTCGGCAGGAATGCGCGCCTCTTGCGGCAGCATGCCCGAAGCCTCCAGGCGGACGGGCAGGCCGCGGGCGCCGGGAACAACGTTGGTCAGGCGCGCGCCGAGCAGCGGCGTAAAATGCCGTAGGGTCGAAAAGTCGTTGAGCTTGAGTTTGCTGTCGCCCGTGAATTTGGCGTGGGAGGCTCTGCCAAGATAGTGTCCGAGCAGCAGATGGAAATTCAGGCTGTCGTCTCCCGTAAAAATGACCTTGTCCGGCAGCGGCAGAGGGGCGCCCGCCCGGGCGAGCACCGAGCCGTTCTCCTGCCAGGCAAGCTGGCCCCCGGCCTGGTTGAAGGCTTTGACGCATTCCGTCAGCGGATCGTTCAACAAGCTGTCGTCAATGCGCAGAGGCTGGCCGGAACCGGCCGCCAATGCCAGGTACATACGCACGCGGCGGCAGGCCTTGGGGCCGGGCATGGACAGTGTGACCGGCTGCTGCGCGGGCGCAAGACCGAAGGCCCGGCGCGACTCGCCGTCCGGATCGGGCTTAGGCAGAAAATGTATTTCCTGCAGCAGGGAAAAAAGCTGCCGCGTGACCTTGGGGTCGCGGCTGACGCGAGTGGCGTATTTCTCCCAAGACGTGCGCAGCATTTGCTCCGTTTTCGCATTCAGATGGCTCCGGGACGCGGCAAGACGCTGCAGCACTTGATGGCGCTTGAGCAGAAGCCGGATGATGCTGCGATCTATGTCCGTGACTTCTTCCGTCAATGTGCGTCCGGGCCGGGCGGGTTTTTCGCGCATAGGGCGCTTCGGGGCGCTTGGGATCAAAACGTCACCTTCTTTGCGGCATCCAGGGTATGATTGAAGTCGTCGTCGCTGTGCGCGAAGGAACACATGCCCGCTTCAAAGGCTGCGGGCGCAAGGTAAACGCCCGCGTCGCGCATTTGCTTGTAGAAGCTGGTGAACAGCGCGAGGTCGGCTGTTTTTACCGAGGCAAAGTCAACAATCGTTTCCCTGGTAAAAAACACGCAGAACATGGACGCCAGGCTGAGGACCTGGACGGGCACGCCCTTGCCCGCCAGGATCTGTTCCAGCTCCCTGGCGAAGCCGGCGACGCGCGTTTCCAGGGCCGCGTAGTCGCTGTGCTGCAGGACGCGCAGCGTGGCGATGCCCGCAGCCATGGCCAGCGGGTTGCCGGAAAGGGTTCCCGCCTGATACACGTCGCCCTCGGGCGCGATGCGCTGCATATAGGCGGCTTTGCCGCCGTACGCGCCGACAGGCAGACCGCCGCCGATGATTTTGCCGAGCGTGGTCAGGTCGGGCGCGATGTTGAAGCGCTGCTGCGCGCCGCCATAGCCCACGCGGAAGCCGGTGATGACCTCGTCGAAGATCAGCAGGCTCCCGTATTGGTCGCACAGGCTGCGCAAACCCTCCAGAAAGCCGGGCTGCGGAGGAACAAGGCCCATGTTGCCCGCAACGGGTTCCACGATAATGGCCGCCACTTCCTGCCCGTGGCTTTCGAAAAGCGTTTTTACGGCCGCCAGGTCGTTATACGGGGCCAGCAGGGTGTCGGCCACGGTGGCGGGCGGCACGCCCGGCGTGCCGGGAATGGACAGCGTGGCGACTCCGGATCCGGCCGCGGCCAGGAAGGGATCGGCATGGCCGTGATAGCAGCCGATACATTTGAGTACCCTGGCGCGTCCGGTGACGCCGCGCGCAAGGCGTAGGGCGCTCATGGTCGCCTCGGTGCCGGAATTGACCATGCGCACCATTTCCACCGAAGGCAGGGCATCCGTCACCAGCCGGGCAAGTTCCACTTCCGCCTCGCAGGGTGCGCCATAGCTTGATCCTTCGGCGGCGGCCCCGCAGATGGCCCTGGTCACTTCCGGGTGGGCGTGGCCGAGGATCATCGGTCCCCAGGAGAGCACGAAATCAATCAGGGTACGGCCGTCCACGCTGGTGATCTTGCTGCCGGCGGCGCTCGCGATGAACAGGGGGATGCTGTCCACGTTCCTGCACGCGCGCACCGGGCTGTTGACGCCGCCGGGGATCAGCGTGCGGGCCTGTTCGAAAAGCTTGTGTGAGGCTTCGTACATCAGGGGCTCCTAAAAATAGGTCATGGACGTTTTTTTCAGCTCTTGCAGGCTGTCCAGCGCGGCGTATTCGCCCAGCGCCTTTTCGCGGCGCAAGGCTTCGATGACGTCCCGGCATTCTTCGGCGCTGCGGCCGTGCACCATGGTGAAAAAGGTGTATGGCCAGTCCGGCGCAGAACTTGGACGATAATAGCAATGTGAAATATTTTGATGTTTCGCGGCAATTGCCCCGGCAGCGTCCACAAGCGCCTCGTCAACGCGCCAGGCTACCATGACGTTATGCGTCCAGCCGGTTTTTTGGTGTTTGATGCTGGCCCCGAAACGGCGGATCGCGCCGTCCTGCTTCAGACGCGCCAGCAGGGCGATGACCTCGGCTTCGTCCACGCCCGCCTCGCGGGCGATATCCGCATACGGGGTCAGAGAATCCGGCAGATCGGACTGCACAATGCGCAGTACCGCGAGTTCGCCGGGCGTAAAATCGTACGGCATGGATGCCTTCTTATCCTGTCTCCGAACGGGACGCAAGGCGTGGGCGGAATGCGTGAAAATAGGCATTGCTCCCTTTGGCCGCTGAAGGCACAATGGCGCCAAGGAACAGGAGCGTCGCCATGAGCGGAAAAAAGAGTTTGCGCGTTATGGTTGCGGGCGGTGGGAGCTGGGGCACGGCTCTGGCGCATGTGCTGGCCTGCGGCGGACATGAGGTGCTGTTGTGGGCGCGCGATGCCGCCGTTGTGGAGGCGGTGAACGCGCGCCACGAAAATCCGCGCTACCTGCCGGGCCGCGTGCTGCACGAAGGCCTGCGGGCCCCGGGCGATACAACGCTGTTCGCTGAGCGGGAACTTATGCTGCTGGCTGTGCCCTGTCAGCAGATGCGGGAATTTCTGGGGCGCGTCCGGACGCATTTTGCTCCCGGCCTGGTGCTGGTAAATGCCTCCAAGGGCATCGAGCTGGTCAGCCGTTTGCGCATGAGCAGCCTGATGCGGGAACTGCTGCCCCCTCTTGCGTACAACTACGTGATGCTTTCCGGGCCGTCTTTCGCGGCGGAGGTGCTGGACGGGCAGCCCACGGCGGTGGTGCTGGCCTGCGAGGAGGAGGCGCTTGGCGCCCACCTGCGCCAGGCCTTCTCCACACCCGTATTCCGTTGTTATTCCAGCACGGACGTATGCGGCGTGGAACTCGGCGGAGCGGTCAAGAACGTGATGGCCATCGCCGCCGGCCTGTGCGACGGCCTGGGGCTCGGGCACAATTCACGGGGTGCGCTGATCACGCGCGGGCTTGCGGAGATAAGCCGCCTCGGCGTGGCTTTGGGGGCGCGGCCGGGTACCTTTATGGGCTTGTCCGGCCTTGGCGATTTGGTGCTGAGTTGCACGGGCGATTTGTCGCGCAACCGCCGGGTGGGGCTGGCGCTTGCCGGAGGCGGCGAACTTGAGGAGATTGTCCGCAATCTCGGTTCCACGGCCGAAGGGGTACAAACCACCTTTGCGGTGCATAGCCTCGGCCGCGAGTATGGGGTTGAAACACCCATCACCGATGCGGTCCATTCCATACTCCAGGGCAGCCGGACGCCCAGGCAGGCCATACGGGAGCTGATGCTCCGGAATTTGAGGGAGGAATGAGAGAAGATCTATAGCCTGTTATGCGGGAAATTTTCTCCCTGGGAGCTTTTTACTGAACAAGCCGAGGCCATTTGCGTGAAAAATGCATGAGGCGAAGTATCTCAACCTGCTCATTTTG
>JAIRVN010000016.1 GCA_031253875.1 Deltaproteobacteria bacterium
AGCGCATGCGTGTGATCGCCGCCAAGGCGCTGCCGTTCACGCGTGGCGACATTGCCAGGGCCGAGGCGTTGGCGCGCTTTTCCGGCGAACAGGAACGTTACAAGTGCGCGCTGCTTGAAGATCTTGCGGAGGAACAGGTTTCTCTATCTCATCTTGGAATTTTTACGGATTTATGTCGCGGCCCGCATGTGCCGCATACGGGTTTTCTTTCGGCGTTTACTTTGCTTTCCACAGCAGGCGCATACTGGCGCGGCAGCGAAAAAAACGCTATGCTTTCCCGTATTTATGGGACAGCCTTCAGCAGCGAAACAGATCTCAAGGACTATTTGCACCGTGTGGAGGAAGCCAAGCGACGCGACCATCGCAAGATCGGCAAAGAGCTGGACTTTTTCGCTTTCCACGAAGAGGCGGCGCCGGGTATGGTTTTTTGGCATCCCAAGGGCATGCTGGTGCGTACGATTCTTGAGGATTTCTGGCGCAAGGAGCATTTACGGCGCGGCTATGACATCGTGCAGGGGCCGCAGCTTTTGCGCCGGGAGCTTTGGGAACGTTCCGGGCATTACGACAATTACCGCGAGAACATGTATTTTACCGCAATCAGGCAGGACGACGAAAGCAAAGACGCGGAAATGCACGGCATCAAACCCATGAACTGCCTCGCGCACATGCTGATCTACAAGAGCCGCCTGCGCAGCTACCGTGAACTGCCGCAACGCTATTTTGAACTGGGCGTGGTGCATCGCCATGAAAAGTCCGGCGTCCTGCACGGCTTGCTCAGGGTGCGCCAGTTCACCCAGGACGATGCGCACATCATCTGCACGCCGGAACAACTGGAAGACGAAATGATCGACGTGATCACGCTGGTGCGCGACCTCATGCATCTGTTCGGCTTCTCCTATAAGGTGGCTATAGCCACCCGTCCGGAAAAGAGCATCGGCGGCGACGAGGATTGGGAACGGGCCACCAGGGCGCTTATCCGTGCTGCTGAACGCGCGGGCGTCTCCTATAGCCTCCAGGAAGGGGACGGCGCGTTCTATGGTCCGAAAATAGACGTCCGCCTTCTGGACTGTCTGGGCCGCGAATGGCAATGTTCCACGATCCAGTGCGATTTCACCTTGCCGGAGCGTTTCGATCTGGTGTATGTGGGCGCGGATGGAGAACGTTATCGTCCCGTCATGGTACACCGGGCGATCATGGGTTCGCTGGAGCGCTTCATCGGTGTGCTGCTGGAACAGTATGCCGGCGCGCTGCCGACATGGATACATCCCGTACAGGCGCGCCTGCTCAACGTGACGGACGCCCAGCTTCCTTTCGTGCAGGCAGCCAAAAAGCAGATTGTGGAAGCGGGTTTCCGGGCGGAGGCGGATGTGCGCAACGAAAAGTTGGGTTTCAAGGTGCGCGAGGCCCAGATGCAGAAAATTCCTTATATTCTCGTTGTCGGAGATAAGGAAGCAGAGGCCGGAAGCGTCAATATCCGCTTGCGTTCAGGCGAAAATGTCGGTATGCGCTCATTGCCCGAATTGATTGACATGATGCGCGCCGAGTGTCAGGAACCCTTTAAACGAGGAGGCATGCGTTATAACTTCGCCTATAATGAATAAATCACGGCGCGAGATGCCGCAGGATCTCGTGCGCAGGAATGAGCAGATCCGCGCGCGTGAGTTGCGGGTTATCGGCCCCGAGGGCGAACAGATGGGCATCATATCCCGTATGGACGCCATCGCCCAGGCCAAGGAACTGGGACTGGATCTTGTGGAGGTGGCCGCCACTGCGGAACCGCCCGTATGCCGCATCATGGATTACGGGAAATTCAAGTACGAGATACAGAAAAAGAAACAGGAAGCGAAAAAGCGCCAGACCGTGGTGCAAGTCAAGGAAATCAAGGTGCGTCCCAAGACGGATGACCACGATTATGAGACCAAGGTCAGGCACATACGGCGTTTTATCGAGGAAGGCGATCGCTGCAAGGTGACGGTGTTTTTCCGTGGCCGGGAGATTGTCCATAAGGATCGGGGCATGAACATTCTTGAGCGGGTGGTGGAAGACACCAGAGATATCGCCAAGGTGGAGCAGGAGGCGCGCGCGGAAGGGCGCACCCTGCAAATGCTCCTGGTGCCGAAAAAATAGCGCGTTTTTCGCATAACGATAGTTTTGCTTGATTTTGGGGGCAAAGTGTTGCACTATGCCCCTCTTGCCGTTTTTGCGGCTTGAAGGAGAACAGCATGCCCAAGATGAAAACGAAACGATCCGCTGCCAAGCGTTTTGCCGTCACCGGCAGCGGCAAGTTCCGGCGCCGTCGCCAGAACCTGCGCCACATCCTGACAAAGAAGAGTGCCAAGCGCAAAATGCGCCTGGGACAGAGCGCCATCGTCGACAGCGCGAATGCAGACGCTGTCAGGCGTATGCTCCCTTATGCCTAAAATGTTACACGCCCCGGTTGGCTCGATCTCCGCCTCGCCGGGGAGAAGGAGGATGCGCCCATGCGTGTGAAGAGAGGTCTTGCCGCCCATCGCAGGCACAAGAAGTATCTGGAACTGGCCAAAGGCTACCGCGGTGGCCGCAGCCGTCTGTACCGTACAGCGCGTGAGGCCGTGGAACGCTCCATGGCCTATGCCACGCGTGACCGTAAAGTCAGAAAACGCGAGTTCCGCAAACTGTGGATTTTGCGCATCAACGCGGGCGCGCGTGAACACGGCCTGTCTTACAGCCGCTTCATGTGCGGCTTGCAGGCGGCCGGCGTGGAACTGAACCGCAAGATTCTTGCCGATATGGCCGTGAGCGCCAAAGAAGATTTCGCCAAACTCGTGGAATTGGCGAAAAGCACGCTTGCCTGAAAATATCGCAGATGTTCTGAAAAAACGTTTTGGCGGAGGATGCGTAAGGCGTCTTCCGCCAAAATTGTATGCAAAGGATACGCTATGTCGCTGATCGCGGAATTGGAAAAGCTGATCCCGGATCTCCGGACAGAGCTGATCCGGGCTTGTTCCTTGCAGGAATTGGAGCAAGCGCGGGTAGCCTGTCTTGGCCGCAAAGGCAGTCTTGCCAGGATTATGGCGCGTCTTCCGGAGCTGGCGCCCACCGAGCGTCCTGCCGTTGGACAGAAAGCCAATGAGGTCAAAACGCGCCTGACCGAGCTCATGGAACAACGCACGGCGGAGCTGGAAGCGCTTGAGGACGCGAGGCGCCTGTCCGGCTTTGACGCTTCCCTGCCCGGACGCGCGCCCCGGCAGGGTTCCAGGCATCCCACCACGCTGGTGATCGAGGAAATTTGTGATATTTTCCAGGGACTTGGCTACGAAGTGGCTTCCGGTCCCGAAGTGGAAGCCGACTATTACAATTTCGAAGCGCTCAACATGCCGCCCGAACATCCGGCCCGCGACATGCAGGACACGCTGTACATCACGGATCGCATCCTCATGCGCACGCATACCTCGCCGGTGCAGGTGCGCACCATGAAAAGCCGCAAACCGCCACTGGCCGTCATCGTGCCGGGCAAGGTGTACCGGCGCGACTCCGATCTGACCCACACGCCCATGTTTCACCAGATCGAAGGATTGATGGTCGGGCGGGATGTGAGCATGGCGCAACTGCGCGGCACGCTGACCGTATTCCTGCGCGGCGTCTTCGGCCTGGAAACCCGGGTGCGTTTCCGTCCCAGTTTCTTCCCTTTTACCGAACCTTCGGCAGAAGCCGACATTTCCTGCTGCATCTGCGGCGGCCGGGGCCACTCGGGCGAAGATGTCTGCCGCGTGTGCAAGGGTACGGGTTGGGTGGAAATTCTGGGCTGCGGCATGGTGGATCCGGCAGTGTTCGAATCCGTGGGCTATGACCCGGAAGAAGTGACGGGCTTTGCCTTTGGCCTGGGCGTCGAGCGCGTTGCCATGCTCAAATACGGCATTGGCGATTTGCGTATGTTTTTTGAAAATGATGCGCGTTTTCTCGCGCAGTTCTGACAGGACAGGGTGCTGCCATGCTTCTGAGTACAAAATGGCTCCGGGAATATACGCCATGCGACGTCGCGACCCAGACCCTGAGCGACGCGTTGACCATGCTCGGCCTGGAAGTCGAGGACATTCTGCATCCCTTCGCCGGACTGAAAGATGTTGTTGTCGGCCATGTGGTCGAATGCGGCAGGCATCCTGAAGCGGACAAGCTCTCTGTCTGCCGGGTCGATGTGGGACAGGGAGAGGTGCTGGACATCGTGTGCGGCGCGCCCAACGTCGCCAGGAACCAGAAGGCGCCTGTCGCGCCTGTGGGCGCGGTACTGCCCGGCGGCCTGGAAATCAGGAAGACGAAACTGCGCGGGCAGCCTTCTCACGGCATGATTTGTTCGGAACGCGAATTGGGGCTTTCCGGCGCCCATGACGGCATCATGGTGCTGCCCGAAGATTGTGTGCCGGGTACGCGCCTTGTGGATGCGCTGGATGTGGATGCGGAGGTGTTGGATATCAATGTCACGCCAAACAGGGCGGATTGCCTGTCGGTGATCGGCCTTGCGCGCGAGGTGGCGCTGGCCTTCAAACTGCCGTTCCGCCTGCCGGAATATCCGTTGCACGAGTCCGGCGCGGACGCCTCGGCCCTGGTGCGCATTGAAATCCCGGATCCGGAACTGTGCCGGCTGTACCAGGGCCGCATTCTTGAAGGGGCGGCCGTCAAAACCTCGCCGCTGCATGTGCGCTGCCGCCTGTTCGCCATGGGCGTACGCGCGCTTTCCAATATCGTGGACGCCACAAACTAGGTGCTTCTGGAATGGGGGCAGCCCTTGCACGCTTTTGACCTGGACAAGCTGCGGGATGGCAGGATTGTTGTTTCCGCCGCCGGACAGGACGAGCGCATCCTGACCCTGGACGGCCAGGAACGCGCGCTTGCGGAAGGCGACCTGCTCATCCGCGACGGGGCGCGTCCCGTGGCTTTGGCCGGGATCATGGGCGGGCTGGCGACGGAAATCGCCGCGGACAGCAGCCGCATTTTTCTGGAAAGCGCGATTTTCCGTC
>JAIRVN010000109.1 GCA_031253875.1 Deltaproteobacteria bacterium
GTGCTGACCCTGACGGCGCTTATCAGCATCAATTTGGCGGTCTTGAATTTGCTGCCCATTCCCGTGCTCGATGGCGGGCATATCCTTTTCTTGAGCCTGGAAACGCTCATGCGCCGCCCCTTGCGCCGCGCGTTCCGCGATGCGACGACGAGGCGTGGTTTCGCGATGCTTGTCGGCCTTATGTTGCTGGCCACTTTTAATGATATCTGGCGTCTTTTCAAAACGGATTAACGGATGCAGGGACTGACGCTTGTACTGAATGCGGCGGAAGGACGTCTGCAGATTGTTCTGGCGGACGGATCGGAGATCCTGTGTGCCCAGGATTGGGCTGCTCCCCGGCGGGGAACGGAACTGCTGGCGCCGGCGCTTGAGCGCATTTTTTTCGGGCTGCGCCTGCGTTTTTCCGATCTTGAGCGCATTGCCTGCGTGCGCGGGCCGGGCAGTTTTACGGGTATCCGCCTTGTACTGAGTACAGCCGCCGCTCTTGCCAGAGCATGCGGCGCACTGCTTGCCGGCCTTGACTACATGCAGGCACTGGCCTTGGGTGTTTGCGTTTTGCGGGGAGAACAGCATGGAGCGTCACAACGTATTTGGATTATGACGCATGCCCGCCGCGATATGGCGCATGCGCAGGTTTTTGCGTCGGAACAGGACGCTGCTTTGCCCCTTGCCGTGTCCGAACTTGAGTTGCTGCGTCCGGAACAGTGCCTGCAACGCATGCGGGAACAGGTACAGGGAGGCATGCGCCTTTGGGCGACAGGCAGCGCGCTGGCGCGGCATGCAGAGTTTGCGGGTCTGTCCGGGCTGGCATGTTGCGTGCCCGCGCGCTTCTGGAAAGCGTCGCCGGAAGATTTGCTGCTGCTCGCCCGACATGCGGAATATGGCCACCGGGATATCGAAGCGCTGTATGCCCGGCCGTGTGATGCCGTGGAAAACCTGGACAGTATCGCTTCACGGCGGGGAGAAGATCCGGCGCAGGCCAGGGCGCGCCTTGCCGCGCATCTGGCAGCCCCCCCCGGAACCCCCGGAAGCGTAGCACATTGACAATGTTCGCACTATGGCGATACATTTCGTGCGCCTCAATTATGCCGGCTTGTTCAAAAATACTGCATGCGCTGCGGAGGGGGTTTTATGACCACAAAATATAAAATCGTGTCCGGTTTTGTGTTGATGGTGTTTCTGCTGGCGGGACTTGCCGTGTTAAGCAACACCACACTTGCCAAAATAGCGACAGGCATCTCGACGTACAGCCGCCTGGCCCATGTCAATGTGGCAACGAGCAATATTGACGCCTGCATGAATGCAATGTCGTTTGGCATCTTTCGTTTTCTCGATACGCACGATCCGGAAGACATAGCGCTTGCGCGCAAGGAGCTGGCTGAGGCTGCCAAAACGCTTGCGAACAGCAAAAAACAGAGCCGCCTGCCGGAAACCCTGGATATGATCGCGGGTATGGAGAAGCATATACAGAGTCTCCAGAAGATCCTGGACGGCTTTGAACAAAAATTTGCCGGAGCGGCCAAAATCTATGGCGAGGCCGTGCTGCCCGCTATGGCGTCGCTGACGCAAAGCCTTGAAGCCATGGCCAATCAGGCAGTCGCGACGAACAACATACAACTCATGCAGAATATCTTCTACTTGCGGGGCACTCTCGCGCTCGGGCGTATCTCCCTGGCCAAGTTTTCCGAGTCGCGCAGCCCGGAAGATATTAAAGCCGTCCGGAGCAGTTTTGCCGACGCCGATGCTGCGATGAAAAAGATGGAAGGCAGTCTGAGCAGTGCCGAATCCAAGAACACGCTGGCAAAGGTGATGCTGGATTTTGCCAAGATGAATCAAGATGTTGCGGAGATGGAGGCGCTGCTCACCGATGTCGAAAAGCGCTTGCAGGAGCTTTCCGCCACATCAAAAACGACCCGGGAGCTTGCTTTTAAGCTCAGTTCCTTTGTGGACAAAATCATGGAAGCCTCCGACCGGGAGATGACACGCACCATCGCAAGCTCAGAGCAGCAGACGTTTGTCGTCGGTATTGGCGGCGTGCTGTTAGGCTTGGCGTTTGCGGGCTTCCTCATTTACGGCATCGTGCGCGTGCTGCGAGAAGCCGGAAAATTCGCCGGCGCGGTTGCCAGGGGCGATTTTACCCACGCCGTCGCCGTAAAGGAAGGCGGCGAAATCGGCGACATGATCGCCGCCATGCGGCAGATTCCGGCGGTGCTTGAGCGCCTTGTCGAACAGGCGAACGCGCTCGCCAATAGCGTGTTAAGCGGACATCTCCGGGAGCGCATGGACGATACTGCCTTTTCCGGTTCTTTTTCCAGTCTGACCAAGGCTGTGAACACGGTCAGCGGCGCGTACACGAATGTCGTGGACAGCCTGAGCATACCCATCATGTGTTGCGACAAGAAGCAGAATGTGCTGTTTCTTAGCGAGAGAGCGCAGCAGGTCATGGGCGACAATGCCGTTGGCAAGCACTGCGCAGACGCGCTGAAGCCTGACGTCGGCAGCAAGGACACATATTTCAGCGAGCGCGTACTGGCGCAGAACGCCCTCGTAAAAGACGAAACAACGATCCATCCGCAGGGTACAACCATACCCGTGTCGGTTATTGCAACCCCTTTGCACAATTACAAGCGTGAACCTGTTGGTTTTATGGCTGTTTTTTCCGATCTCACGGAAATCAAGTCCAAGCAGGCGACGATGCAGCGGGTGGCGCGGGAGGCCGAAGAAATCGCCGCTCGTGTTGCTGCTGCTTCCGAAGAGCTGGCGGCCCAGGTCGATCATGTTGCGCGCGGAGCGGAAATGCAGCGTGAGCGTATGGAATCCACCGCCACGGCCATGAATGAAATGAACTCCACCGTGCTGGAAGTGGCGCGTAATGCGGGGCATGCCTCCGAGCAGAGCGAGGAGACCCGCAAAAAAGCGGACAACGGTTCCGAGCTTGTGAACAAGGTCGTGTACTCCATCAACGGCGTGAACACCGTGGCGCTTGGATTGCAGAACAATATGACGGAACTCGGAAAGCAGGCGGAAAGCATCGGCGGCGTGATGAACGTCATTTCCGACATCGCGGATCAGACCAACCTGCTGGCCTTGAACGCGGCCATTGAGGCCGCCCGCGCCGGTGAAGCCGGGCGCGGCTTCGCGGTTGTGGCCGATGAGGTGCGCAAGCTGGCGGAAAAGACCATGCAAGCCACGCAGGAGGTCGGCAGCAATATTCAGGCCATCCAGCATTCCGCCCGCACGAATATAGGCGAAGTGACCAACGCGGTGAAGAATATCGGCGAAGCCACGGAGCTTGCCAATGCATCGGGTCAGGCCCTGCACGAGATAGTGGAGCTTGCGTCTTCGAACTCCAGCGTTGTGGCGTCCATTGCCGCTGCGGCTGAAGAACAAAGCGCCACTTCCGAGGAAATCAGCCGGGCGATAGACGAAATCAACAAAGTAGTCTCGGAAACAGCGGACGGTATGGTGCAGTCCTCTGCCGCCGTGCAGGATCTTTCGCGGCAGGCGCAGGAGTTGCAACGTGTTATGGAAGGTCTGAAATAGCCGCCACCCCGTTTTACGGAATATGCATGCTTGCGCCGCGTTATGGATTCTGGGCGGGTTTTTCCTGTCCTGAAGCCGGAACCTCGTCATTGTGCTGTTTCTGTTCCGTTACGGCTGCTTTGCCGAGGAAGATGTCCTGCATGCCGGGCGAGGTCAGCCTCAGCGCCGACAGGCATAGGGCGGTGATCGCTATGGCGCACAGCAGCAGGCAGGCGCCCGGGAATCGCCGGTCGACAAGCTTCCAGAGCGCGAGCGCCGCGAGCAGGCAAATGCCGGCAAGTACCGGCAACCCCTTGATGGCGGCAAAAGCTTTTGGGTAGGGCAAAGGTACAACATCCTGGATCTGCGGCCAGAACTGGGTAAGGCCGGCCAAGCCCAGCGTCAGGGCCGCAAGCCCGAACAGGCCGGCCAGCACCAGGAAGAAAGCGCGGCTGTTCGCCGGGGGCAAGTTCACGATGGCCTTGCCCAGCACAATAGCCAGCAACGGCATCAGCGGCATCATGTTCAGGCAAAATTTCGCACTCATGGCGGAAAGCAGCAGCAAGCCTGCGGCGAGATGGATCCATATCCAGGCGCTGCCGCTGTTTTCCTTGCGGGTGGAGGCCAAGCGCGCAAGGGGCCGGGCCAGGGCGCTGCTCCAGGATACGCAGAGCGGCACAAGTATCCAGGGAACAAGCGCGATCGGCAGCGTTGCGGCATAGAGCCATACAGGGTCTTTGGGCGGCCAGTAGGGCGGCAGGAGGGGAGTGATGAGCTGTGCGCACAGCGCCCGCAGCTGCGCGTCGTGCGAGCCGAGCAGCATCGCCGCGCCCAGCCAGGCGAGCGGCAGGGAGAGCAGTACGGCAAAGCCGACAAGACTGTCCGCTCTGTTGAGACGCGCGAATGTTCCCTTCCATGCCAGAAAGGCCAGGGAGCCGAATAGAGGCAAAATGATGCCGAATATGCCGTTGGTAAGCCCGGCAAGCGCTATGCACGCGCAACTCAGGGGCAGCCACAGGAAGGAACGCTCTTTGTTCCAGCCCCGGAGCAGACAGGCCAGGCCCAGCGTCAGCAGACCGGTAAAGAGCAGTTCCGGGCCCACCCGGTGAGCCAGGGCGGGAAAGCAAGGCAGGACAGCAAGGCAAGACCGGAAGCGAAAGCCGTGCGGCGGCCATAGCCCGCACTGAGAGCCAGAAACCAGGTCGCCAGCAGAGTAAGGACCGCGGCGCAGGCCGCCCCTGCGGCATAGACCACAGGGCCATCCACATACGGCAGGGTGTTGAGCAGGCGCAGAAGCCAGAACCAGACGGGAGGAAGCGCGGCGG
>JAIRVN010000138.1 GCA_031253875.1 Deltaproteobacteria bacterium
AAGATATTCGCGGTACAGCCGCAGCGGCGGCGTCAGTTTGCCCTCGCGCACATCGCCGCAGGAGGGCTTGCCGGTTGTTTCCTGCGGAGCGAAGTCCAGCGCGTCGTCCACAAGCTGGACGGCCATGCCCAGTTGCAGGCCGTACTGCGTCGTCAGATCCAATACGCGCAGATCCGCTCCGGCCCGCAACGCGCCCATTTCGCAGGCGGCGCGCAGCAGCCAAGCGGTCTTATCGGTGATTATTTCGTTATAAATTTCAGGTGGCTGATCCACGCAACGTTGATAGGCGATCTCCTGAATTTCCCCGGCAGCGGTGCGTAGCGTGGCTTCGGAAAAACAGGCGCTCAGGCGGCAGTCGCCGTAGTCGGCCACCAGCTTGTTGGTGTGGGCAAACAGCGCGTCTCCGGCCAGAATGACGGACACGATGCCGAAAAGCATATGTGCTGCGGGCTTGCCGCGCCGGGTAACGGCTTCGTCCAGCACATCGTCGTGCAGCAACGTGGCGGCGTGCAGCAGTTCCGTGGCGGCTGCCAGAGGATAGATGTCAGTATCCCGGTAACCCAAAAGCCGCGCGAACAGCACGGTGAGAAAGGGACGCAGCCGTTTGCCGCCCGCATCCAGGATATGGCGGGCGACAGGCTGTACACTCGAGGGCAAGGCGTCGACAGTCTGATCAAGCGCGCGGGATATGGCGGGCAGTTCGGCGGAAAGACGGGTGTGTAATACTGTGTTCATGGGCGTATGCGGTTAGTATGCACCGAACAAGTTGTGCCCTAATGCGCCGAGTTTCGCAAGCGCCAGGGGAAAGGCCCGGTCTTCACGGGCGCGGGATCCGACTTTGTTAGAGATGACGCGCAGTTCTACGTAAGGAATAGCGTGCCGCGCGCACGCCAGGGCCACGGCGAAGCCTTCCATGTTCTCACTCAGTGCTTGATAGCGCTGTGCCAGCCCGTCCGCGCGCTGCGCGTCGGCGCTCACACCGGCGACAGTCAAGGCAATTCCGGGGATGGCGTCCGCAGGCTGCGGCAAACCGAGATCTGCCAGGGCCGTGTGCAGGGACAAACGGTCCACAACGCGCAGGCCTTCATGCTCCCATTGGGCGAAGCCAAATCCTGGCGCATCAATCCCGCCATCGCCGCACAATCCGTATTCGGGCCAGATTTCTTCCGTAACCAGGGTGCAGGAACCCAAAGGCGCGCGGGCCAGATCGAAACTGCCCGCAAGCCCGAGATTGAGTACGCCGGTGAGCTCACGGCACAAGGCCAGCATATGCCCCAAAGCTATGCCCGCGTTGACGGGCCCGACGCCGGTAATGCAGGCCGCAAGTCCCGGACGGACGGATAGCATACGGTGTTCGGGAAGCGCGCCTTGCCAGCGGGGAAAGAGGGCCAAAAGCTCCTGCGGCGTCGCCACCGCACAGAGAAGAGGCATTACAGCCGCCAGAGGCTGATGCCCGCCTCGGCCAAGGCTTCCCGCCCGAAAAAGCCTTTGACGTCCATGAGCAGGGCACGATCCGGCCTGGCAAAGCGGGCGCGCAGATCCGCCGGGGACAGTGAACGGTACGCCTTGTGGGGCACGGCCAGGATCAGGGCGTCCAGGTCTTGCAGTTCTTCCAGCGGCGAAAGTGTCTGGCCGTATTCGTGCAGCGCCTCTTCGGGCGCGGCCTCGGGGTCGTGCACGACAACGCTCACGCCGTATTCCTCAAGTTCGCGCACCATGTCGATGACCCGGGTGTTGCGCAGATCCGGCACATCTTCCTTGAAGGTGAAGCCCAAAATGCCCACTTTGGCCGTCCCGACGCGTACGCCCATGCGGATCAGTTGTTTGACCGCCGTTTCCGCCAGATATTTGCCCATGCCGTCGTTGATGCGCCTGCCCGCCAGAATGACTTGTGGATGGTACCCGAGCTCCTCGGCTTTGAAGGTCAGGTAATAGGGATCAACGCCGATGCAGTGCCCGCCGACAAGGCCCGGACGGAAGGGCAGGAAGTTCCATTTGGTGCCTGCGGCTTCCAGCACGTCCAGGGTGTCGATGCCCATGCGCTGGAAGATGATGGCGAATTCGTTCATCAGGGCGATATTCAGGTCGCGCTGGGTATTTTCTATCACCTTGGCCGCCTCGGCCACGCGGATGCCGGAAGCCTTGTGAACGCCCGCCTTGACCACCAGGCCGTACAGTCCGGCCAGCAAGTCGGCGACGGACGCGTCGGAAGCGGCCACAATCTTGACGATGCTCGCCAAGGTGTGCACCTTGTCGCCGGGATTGATGCGTTCGGGCGAATAGCCCAGCGCAAAGTCTCGCCCGAGCTTCAGGCCGGATTCCTTTTCCAGTATCGGCAGGCAGATTTCTTCCGTCAGGCCCGGATACACTGTGGATTCATACACGATCACGCTGCCCCCGGACATATGGCGGCCTACTGTGGCGCTGGCGCCGAGCACGGGTCGCAGGTCCGGGTTGCGGTGCGAGTCGATGGGCGTGGGCACGGCGACGATGATCACTCCGGCTTGGGCAAGCTCTGCAGGATCCGCCGTATAGCAGATTTTCGCCTCTCGCAGGACGGCAGCCTCCACCTCGCGGGTGTGGTCGCGCCCCTCGCGCAGTTCTGCAATCCGCGCGGCATTGACATCAAGGCCGATCACGTTGCAATGCCCGGCAAAGGCCACGGCAAGAGGCAGGCCCACATAGCCCAGGCCGACAACAGCCAGGGGACGCTTGCGTTCGGTAAGTTCGTTCAGTGTGATCATAACAGACTCGGTTGCAGGGCTTGGCGCCGATCAGGGAATGATCAGTTCCTTGCCCAGGGGCAGCATATCGGCGTTGGAGAGCTGAGTCTTCTGCATGAGAGCCTTCGCGCTGACCTTGTATTTGGCGGCGATGCCGTTCAGGCTTTCGCCCTCCCTGACGGTATGGACGCGCACGGGAGCCTTGACGCGTAACTTCTGCCCGCTTTGGAGCCGGTCGTTCTGCAGCCTGTTCCACTTCCGCAAATCCGCCGTACTGACCTTGTGCCTGGCGGCAATGGCGGAAAGCGTCTGGCCGGGCTGCACCGTGATCATGCCGTCGGCATCGGGCGCGTTGGGCGTTACGCTGTGCGTGCCGATAGCGCCGCTGGCCCGGGTGGTCGGCGGCTGGACGCGCAAGCGCTGTCCGATGCGGATCGCATCGCTTGTCAGGCCGTTCCATTCGCGCAGTTGGGCGACAGTTACGCCATAGCGCTGGGCGATGCCGGAAAGGCTTTGGCCGGAAGCCACAATAATGAAGCCGTCCGGGGCCGTCTCGGCCTGCTGGGCGGGCGGCGTTCCGTGCATGCCCGGAGGACGGACGGCCAGGCGTTGTCCGGCACGGATATCATGCGGGGAACTCAGCCCGTTCCAGGCGATGAGGTCTTTTTCGGGAACCGCATACAGGGCGCTTATATAGCTGAGGGTTTCGCCGGGCTGGAGCGTGATGTAGCCGACCTCACTCTGGGCGGGCGCAGGTCGTGCTTGCGGGGTCGCCTGTGGAGCGGCGGCAGGCTGTCGCGCTGGCGTTTGCGCCTGGGGCCGCACGGGTTCGTTGATGCGCTGCTCCGCCACGCTCGGCGGGCTTTGCAGGGGCGTGCCCTGCGAATGTTCCCGATCCGGAACCGCAGGCTCGGACGGCCCGCTACGGCCGGCGCAGGCGTACAGGGCGCAGCTTGCGGACAGAAGCAGTATGGGTAATATTCTTCCAGAGCGCATAGGATTTGATGGAAGCCTTCGTGCGGACATGCCTTCCTCCCTGGATG
>JAIRVN010000164.1 GCA_031253875.1 Deltaproteobacteria bacterium
AAAATAAGCGCCTGAGCCTGCCGGAGTTCATCAACGGTTTTGGCTTTAGCCAGCATTATCTTTGCATCTGCCAAGAATTCCATCCCGCTCGCTGGGCGTGCCATATTCCCACCTCCTCATGCTGAGATGGGGAGATTATATCATATTTGATTTAGAAATGGAATAAGACAATTCCAATACATTCATCTCTATGGAATCAGGAAAACGCGGTACTCCTTGGTGAGATAAAAGATAATGCTTTGTTGCCGAAGTTTCAAGTAAAGGCGCCGGCAAAAAAGATCAGCGCAGCCTCATGCCCGATGTTGGGGCGCGCGCTTCAAGCACCAGGAATGTCTTCGGCTCCCAGGCGCACACGTAGAGAGAGGGTGTGACGGGATCGCCGCAAGCCGGATTCGAGTTTTTAGGTCATCACGCTCACCGCAAGCGAAAGGCGACAGGCACCCTTACTATGCCGGGAATAACTTCTCCGTTGCGGGACGCCGGCTTGAATTTCCATCTCCGTATTGTTTTGATGGCCTCCCGATCCAACAGCGAATGCTCACTGGATGCTTCCAGCAACACCTTTGCGGGATTTCCGTGAATATCCACGTTCACCAACAAAACAACCTGCCCTTCCTGCCCGCGTTGACGGGCAATTTCCGGATATGCCGGCCTGGGATTGATATGTGCCCCAAAAGGAACCGGCAAACTGGCGTTGACCGATCCTCCATGCCCATGTTGCGTTCCTCCGTGTGAGGAACTTTGACCATTACCGGCAGGCTGCGTGTCTTTTCCGGACTCAAGCCTGTCGCTTTCCTGGCAAGCGTGTTCCCGTGTTTGCCGGATAGCCCGTTCATTTTTTCTTGGCTGAACGCCTGTGGGAACACTCTCGCTTCGCGGAGAAGAAGGCGGCTTTGTGGAAACACTTCGCCCGGCATCTCTATTTTCCGGAATTGCGCTGGGCGGGGTTTCCGCGTGCGCTCCGGAAGACTGAGAGTTGGCGGCGGGAATATGCAGGGTCACCAGATGCACCTCGATGGCCTCCCCTGCGGGGAAAGCGGTTGGCGGCGCCCCGTGGAACAGGTACATGCCGCCTGCTATGACGCAGGTGTGGATCAGAAGAGAAGCAAAAAAAGCGAATATCGCCAGGAAACGCGTTGTTGGCCGGCAGTGCGGGACTTCATCACAGCGGGCATACAACTCCGGCAGAAAATATTTCTGCGTATCGCCTGCGATGAGAGGGCTGTTTTCCGTCATTCCTGTTTCACTGCGCATCGTCGTGTGATTTTCCGTGATATATGCCGGTTGCCAGGGCGTTCAAGGCCTTGCTCACAATTGGCGGGATTGCGCTGTCGGTGAATACGGCATGCAATGCATGCATGTTCTTGCCTGCCAGTTCGCTTGCTATGGCAAGACACCAATCCGAAAAGCCTTCCGTATCGTAAGCAAGCCCACGCTCGACGTTATCGGAGAACACCAGCGCCGTGTTCAAAAAACCGGCATAACGAGGTTCCAGCAGAATACGTTCTAAAGCGGCGCCAAGCTCGTGAGGAGAAAGCGTCGTGCCGGAAACGGCCATACGCTGCGCCATGTGCAATGCAATCTTTCTTTCAGACAGACGCTGAAAGATGTCGCGCGAGGCAATAATATTGTTTTGCTTTCTGATGGCGTCAGAAACAGCCTGGTAGACGGCTTTGGCGATCAGTTCGCCCAGCTTCGTGTGGCCGCCGGTCATTGTCGCAGGAGAGCCGTCTCCGGATACGACAAGCACAGTATCCGTCCCCGTTCCGGTTGCCGGCTTTCCGCTGTAACTGCTGCGTATGTCCAAGTCTTCCAGAGCGGCTGTTTTCGCTTCCGTTGCCGTGATCACGGCCCTGGTCATGGCTGCCGGCGCAAGCTGGCGGTTTGTCAGAAGAATGACATTAATAGTCCCATGCTCCACATACGCGCCCGTATCAACAGACGCACGCATGGCATTGTCGTTGACTCCGGCAGTGACAAGCGCTCCGACGAGCATGCCGTCGGATTCGGCCTGGGCATACGCCAGTTTGTCCATATCCACCCCCGTATAAAGGAATGTTGCTGTTTCCGCGTCCAGCCCGTAACGTTTCAGAATGCGCGCGTTGCTCGCCTCAAGGCCGATATGATGCGCCACCGGCCAGCTTGGCGGCGAACTGTAATGATTGCCGATGGTCGTGATGCCGTTTCGCCACCCGTCAAGGCTGGACAACACCCGTTGTGGCGATTTGAAACGGAGAGTCAGCGTCTTTGCGGGAAAGTCGAATATACGGGCGCCGGAAAGCGCTGCTTCCTCCACATAAGAAAAAGGAAGCGCAAAAGGTTTTTTTGAAAGAACGGCGTCCTGATGCGCCTGCAGGTTTTGCCGGGCAAAGGGCTGTGCGTACAATTCGGCGGACAGCCAAAGACTGAAAAAACCGTAATTCGTCGCGGCCCTGGAGGCCAGATCTCGAGGGAACGCCAGAACCTTTGCGGAAGAACAGCCCCATTCCCGGCTGCTCAAGCGTTCTTTGACCCAGGCAGGGTCCAGCCCCCCGACATAGACATATTCCGGTTTGAACGCCTGCATGTGTTCCGGGCGTATCCGTAACGCCTGCCCATCAGCGCCAAAGCGCGGCGGCACGCCTCCGGCGCGCGTAATCAGTTCATTTTGAAACGAATCGTCACCAGGAACGATCAACACATCATCAAGCAGCGCCATGATGCGCATAACCCGTATGGGCTCAGGTCCTCCGATAGCCGCCAGTTTTTCCATAACCAGGCGCTGGAAGCCCTCTTCCCGCCTGATGAGTATCTCCGCTGCATCAGGCGCATGCAGCACCGCCCCGAGGCAGTGGATATTCGCGGGCGCATCGGACAGGCGCAAGGTATCCATGTACACTATCGGAACTCCCTGTGCGGCAAGCGGCGCCACTATGTTTTTCTGCATTGGCGCGGCAATGACAAGGTCAGGCCGCAGATTGGCGACACGTTGCATATCGGGATTGGCAAAACCGCCGACGATAGCCGTATGCTCAAGCCCCGGCTGTATCCGGTCATGCAGGGTTATTCCCGCAAGGGCATCCGCCTTGCCCAGGGCGACAACAATTTCGGACGCGGAAGGATACAGGGAGACCACACGCCGTGGCGCTGCCTCAAACGCTATGTGCTGTCCCAGTGGCGTGGTGACTGTGTATGCGGCCAGGGCGGGATAATACCCCAGCCACATGAGTACAAAAACTGTAGACAGCGCTATGGCGCGGCGTGTGGTCATAATCAACCCTGTTTTAGTAGTCGTAACGCAGCCCGAGCCAGAAGGAGCGGCCCGGCATCCGGTAGTCTATGACCATCTCATGTTTGGCGTTGAAAAGGTTGCGTATTTCGCCCTTCAGGCTGAGCGTGCCCGCGCCCTCCCACTTGTACAGGGTCTGCGTGGCAAAAAGATCCACTATAGTCTCGCCGCCGGTTCTTTTTATAGGAGTTTTGTAGGTTACAGGATCCGTCGCGGAAAAACGCGGTTCCTGGCGGTAGCCGTAATAGGTCGCGCGCAGGTCCACGTTCAGGCCGATGTCCGGGTGCTTGAACTGTACACCGTAGGCCACGGTCGTATCGCTGACGTTGGGTACATCTCTGTAGTTATGGTGCGTGTCTTGGCCTCGGTGTTCCAGCAGATGCGTCAGGTTGACATAGGGCCGCAGCATGAAGGGCCAGGCAAAGGCTTCGCCGAGGTCGTAGCCGGCCTGGGCTTCAATCCCCCGATAGTAGGCTATGCCGCCCGCGTTGTAATATTGCTGATCTAAAGAGCCGGGGACCGGGCGGATGAGGATCTTATCCCGGTAGTCGGTCGAGAAATAGGTCACACCCAAGTTCAGCGAGTTATAGTGGACGTCAAAGCCCGCATCCCAGCCTAAACCTCTTTCCGGCTTCAAACCGGAGTTGCCGATATACGTCCCCCACGTGCTGTTGTAGCCCAGCAGTTCCCTATGTCCAGGCACTTGGTAGGATTCGCCGTAGTTGGCCCGCAGGGTCAGCCATTTCGAGGGATTCACGGCCACGCCCACGGAAGGGCTGGTGTGGACGAATTCTCTGCTCCTCCTGGGCGTCAAGTTGTCGCTGGCTTTGACAACATACTTGTCGTGGCGCAGTCCGCCGCTGATAATGAGCAAGTCGTCAAAAAAGGCCAGTTTGGCCAGCACAAAACCACCGAGCACGTCGAAGGCGGCTGATGAGTCGGACTGGACTCCCCCCGGCGGCCACGCCCTGGAATCATAATAATTACTATAGCCTCCAACGTCATACTTTTGCCAGTCCAGACCGCCGGTCAGAGTCAGAAAGCCCTTGGTGAAGCTGAGCTGCCCCTGCGCGCCCTGGTAGTTCGTTTGTTCTGCAAAGTTATTAGACGTTTGGGTAGACCTTGTTAAGGCGGGATCATCCCAGTAATTATGCAAGCTCCCAAAGTAATAGCGGCCCTTCCAGCTAAGCCCCGCGTCCTTGTATCCGCCGTCGTAAGTCAGATCCAGGGAGCGATTATAGCGGTTGGTATACGCCTCGCGGGTGGCTTGGTCGGGGACGTTGTAATAGTAGGGGCTGCCCATGCGCTGCCCTTCCACGCCATGCAGGGTGACGCCGATGCGGTGTTCCTCCAGAAAGCTGAGGCCCGCGTTGAGGCTGTAGCTCACGAGGCTGCCCATGCCGGTATTCTGGTAGCGTTTAAAGGTGTTGCTCTGGTAGTCCTGGGTTGAGAGGTACGAAACGCCGCCGGAAAAATCGAAGGGGCCATAGGCCCAGGAAGCTTCGCCCAGTGCCCGCACCGTGTCCCAGGAGCCGTAACCGCCTTCCGCCGAGAGTTTGGGAATCTCTGCGCCGCGCCTGGTGATGACGTTGATCACCCCGCCGATTGCGGAAGAGCCATACTGTACCGCAGCCGGGCCGCGGAGGATCTCGATGCGCTCCACGTTGACCAGGGGCATCATGCTGATGTTGGCCGTGCCGGCGTTGCGGCCGTCCACCAGCACCAGCACTCCGCCCTTCAAGGCTGCGCCGAAGAGTTGCGTGCGCATGCCCCGCATGCTGATATTCGTGTTCGCCTCGTTGCCGCTGCTGGATGCGTCGACCTGTATCCCGTAGTTGCGCAGCAGATCGCCCATATCCCAGTACTGATGCTTTTCGAGTTCCTCCCGGGGGATCACGGTCATGGCCTGAGTGACTGTGGTGGGTTTTTCCGCCACGCGTCCGGCCGTCACCACAACCGGTTCCAGCGTTTTCGTGCGTTGTTCCTGTTTTTGCGCTGCCGGCGCCTGCGGCGTTTCTTGCGCTTGCGCGTGCAGCGCGCCAAGCAGGCAGAATGCGAATATGCATGTTGTGATACGCCTTTTCATTTCTTCCTCCTAAAATACTTCGCCATGCCTGCAACTCGTAAAAAGCACCCATAGAAAAAACGGGCCTCCTATGAGTGCGGTAATGATGCCGATGGGCACTTCTGCCGGGGCCAGAATGGAACGGGAAAACACATCGCAAACAACCAGAAAGCAGCCTCCCAGAAAAAAAGCTGCGGGGAGAAGCTTCCGATGCGACCAGCCGAGCCATACGCGGCACATGTGAGGGATGATCATGCCGACAAAGCCAATGGGGCCCGTTAATGAAACCACAGTGCCGACGATGATGGACGCGGTCGCAAAAAGAGCAACTTTTGTTCTGTTGGTTCGTACACCACGGCTGGCGGCAAGCTCTTCACCCGCAGCCAGGAGGTCGATTTCCACGGAAAAATGCCGGATAACCAGCGCTCCGGCGATGACAGCACAGGCAAGATCCGCGATGCGGAAAACCTCCAGTCCGGCCAGGGATCCCATAAGCCAATGCATGATGCGTAAAGAATCCTTGGCATCGCTGAGGTATTGCGTAAACATAACAAGACTGGAAAAAAAGAAATTGATGATAACCCCGGCAAGCAGCATGGTTAAGGTGGAAAAACCTCCCCTTGCCCGCGTGATCAGGTACACGAGGAGCATAGACAGCAGCCCGCCGGAAAGAGCCGCGCCAAGACTCCCCGCGCTGCCGAAAAAAGGCAAAAACGCGCCCAACCGGAAATACACGGAAGCGCCCAACGCGGCGCCGCTGGAACCACCACGCGTAAACGGGGTTGCCAAAGGATTCCGCAACAAAGCCTGAAAAACCATGCCACTGATGGAAAGTCCGGCTCCAGCCAAAAATGCCGCCAGAGTGCGTGGAAGGCGCAAGCGCCAGAAGACTTCCGCATCAGGATGTCCGGTAGTCCAGATGGAGGCAGGAGAAATGACGCTCATCCCCCAGAAGGGACTGGCTGCTGCAAGCATGCCGCAGAGCAGTACAAAGCAGAAAAAGATATATGTACGCTGCATGCCGCGCTCTCTTATGCTTCCGCCAGCAGCATCGGTCTGCCGGTGCCGGGGTGTTGAAAACAGGTGAATTGGTGACTGAAAGCTTCTTCAAGGATGTTCCCCTGCAACATCTCCTGCGCCTGCCCGAAAAACAGTTGCCGCCCTTGGCGCAACACCAGGATTTTTCCTTCCATGCACACCGGATGATTGAGGTCATGCGTGACCGTAAGCATGGTTATGCCGTGTTCTCTATGCAAAACGCGGATGAGACGGTTCAATTCCGCAGTGTGTTTGGGATCCAGAAAAGACGCCGGTTCATCCAGCAAGATAATTTCCGTTTCCTGGGCAAGAGCCGCCGCCACAAATGCCTTTTGGCGCTCTCCTCCGGAAAGGCTCGCCAAACGGCGGGATGCCAGCTTTTTCATATCTGTCAGGCATAACGCCTTCTCCACAGCTTCCAGATCCGTCCTGCGCAAAACGCCGCCAGCGGAAAGGTAGGGATACCGGCTCAGGCGCAGCAATTCTTCCACGGTGAAAGGCGGAATCCATCCTCCTGCTTGAGGGACATAAGAAATCAGCGCAGCCAGCCTCCGTTGGTCGTATTCCGACAACAAGCAACCCTTAAGGCGGATTTCCCCTCGTGCGCTTCCCTGTTCGTGCACGCGCATCAGGCATTTCAAAAGCGTGGATTTGCCCGCGCCGTTGGGGCCGATCACCGAAAGGTATTCCCCTTTTGCAAGGGTGAAGGAGAGGCACTCCAGTATGGGAATGTCCTCAAGCACGAAAGAAAACTGCTGTACATGCAACATGGTCTATTCCACGGGTTCTGGATGGGATTGCGGATACAACGCATGAGAAAGTTTTGTCAGCGTTTGATAAAAACGCGGTCCCGGCACTGTGTCCGCTTCGTCTGTAAATAAATACAAGCGCTGGTTTTTTATTGCGGAAACCGATGCAAGGCTTTGCCAGTCCCGGCGCACTGCATCCAAATTTTCAGCGGCGGGAATACTATCAATAATCACGTCGGGGTTAAGAAAGATGATAGCTTCACGGGACAGACGCGGGAAAGCCAATTCGCCTGTATAGACGTTGCT